>CAZOQT010000028.1:0-13513 GCA_964582265.1 uncultured Candidatus Peribacteria bacterium | reverse complement strand
GCAATTATAAAAGTTACAAGCATTCCAAAGATTATGCCTATCAAACCACCACAGGTAGTAACAAATACCGCTTCAATTAAAAACTGATTTCTTACATGAAAAGGACGTGCACCAATGGCCTTTCTTAAACCAATTTCACGAGTTCTTTCTGTAACGGAAACCAACATAATATTCATTATACCAATACCACCTACAAGCAATGAAATTGCCGCAACAGCGGCTAATACAAACTTAATTATATTAGTAACATTCTGAATACTCGATAAAGCCTTATTGGCGCTAACAACAGTAAAATCATCATCAGGATTCTTAATATGATGTCTGATTCTAATCAGGCGGGCCATGTCATCCAAAACCTGGTCAATATATTGATCTGAATCAACTTTGCCACGTATTAAATTAACGTGATTTACTCCCAACATGATTTTTTGAGCAGTGCTAATAGGAATAAAAACGTTATCATCAAGATTCTGAAACCCAACAACACCTTTTGGCTGAAAAACACCAATCACTTGAAATTTCTCATGACCAATTCGAATAGTCTTTCCAATGGCATCTGAACTTCCAAATAGATCAGTTTTTACTTTACTTCCAAGAACAACAATTTTTGATAAGTTTTTTTCTTCTTGAACTGTAAAAAACCTACCTACATCAATCTTCTGATCAATAACCTGTGGGTACATGGACATAACTCCAAAAAAAGGCACGTTCACACTTTTATTCAAATATGAAACCTGTTCCTGTCCTCGCGCATATGCGGTGATTGCTTTTAAATGCGGAATTGCGTTTGGACCAGACACCATCGCCTGCGCATCTTCATATTTAAGCGTCGTAATAACAACGCCCAAAGCTGCTGCTGGCGGACCATTATCTCCACCCTTTCCAGGCAAAACGCCAACCAGATTCGTACCAAGACTTTGAATTTGGTTATATATAAGACTTTGAGCTCCACCACCCGCCGATACAATAATAATTACTGCAGAAACACCAATAATAATACCAAGCATCGTCATAAACGAACGACTTTTATTGGTCAAAAGACCAGTCCATGCCAGCTTTATGACATTTAAGATGTCCATTTGGTATTTTGTACATCAGAAATAATTTGACCATCACGGATAGTCACAATCCTCTTAGCGCTCTGCGCAATATCCATTTCATGTGTAACAATGATAATTGTTTTCCCCTCTTCGTTCAGATGTCTAAAAAGTTGAATGATTTCATGCGAAGCTTGTGTGTCCAAATTACCTGTCGGCTCATCAGCTAAAATAAGCCTAGGATTAGTGATCAATGCTCTGGCGATAGCAACACGCTGTTGCTGCCCACCAGACAATTCATTTGGCTTATGAGTCATGCGCGACCCCAAGCCAACTCTCTTTAAAGCTTCTTCAGCCCTCAACTTTTGCTCAGTAAATGGAACACCCTGGTAAATAAGCGGCAGCCTTACATTATCAATTGCCGTTGTGCGAGGAAGCAAATTAAATGCCTGAAATACAAAGCCGACTTTTTCACTTCTAATACTGGCTAATTCATCCTCGGCATACGCAGTTGTATCTCTCCCGTCAAACACGTAATTACCACTACTAGGTGAATCCAAAAAGCCCAGAATATGCATTAAAGTAGATTTTCCAGAACCAGATTGTCCAATAATCGCGACATATTCCCCTTCTTCAATCGACAAATTAACACCTCTTAAAGCTTGAGTAATAATTCCGTTTTCAGCATCACCCATATGATACTCTTTACGAATATCCTTAAGGGAAAAAAGAGCGCTCATAATTATTATTGGTTCTTGGTAAATGTAACAACCTGATCACCTTCTTGCAAACCGGAGAGTACTTCGATGTTTTCGTCCCCCTGAATGCCTGTTGTAATATTTCTTTTCTCTACCTGATCTTTGCCAGAAGAATCTTTCATTAAAACCTGTACATAAGCCTGATTCCCCTCATATTGCACTGCACGAATTGGGATACTTAAAACACCAGATTTACTTTGAGTATTTATAATCAAATTTGCTGTCATACCAGGCTTAATTTGTTCATTTGGATTTTGGAGCAAAACTTTAACCTGATAATAAATCACACCCTGTAGAACTGTTTCCGCAGTAGCGATTTCCGCAACTACACCATTAAACACTAAACTTGAATCTAAAGCATCAAAAGTCATTGTGACACTTTGCTGCGACTTAATTTTAGCTATATCAGCTTCAGAAACCAAAGCCTTAACATAAAAACCATCACTATCCAAAACCATGAATGGTTGAACCGATGATACAACTTCACCTACATGGTAATTAATTTTACTTACAACTCCATTTGCTGGAGCCTTTAATTGAGCCTGATCCAATCGATACTGAGCTAAATGCACACCATCCCAAGCTTGATTTATCTGTGCTTTAAGCGGACCAACATCAGTCTCTCTTGGTTTTGCCTGAGCCAAATTGTATTGTTCTTGTGCACTTTGCACACCAATATTGGCCTTGTTTATATTGGTATTAAGATCATTTAACTGTCTATTATAATCGTAGGCTGCTTTTTGATAATTATTTTGAGCCTGAGTTAAGGCCAACTGAGCTTGTGCTACAGCATTTTGAGCCTGATCTATAGCCGCTTTATTTTGTGCAGCTTGTTGTTGATTTTGAGCATCAAAATAATCATTTAACGCAGGAATATAATTATCAATAAAGCCCGTTACATCTGAATTAATCCCAGTTGAACTAGATCCTACCAATCTTCCTGTCTGGTCATTGTTAGCAAGTGCCGCCAAAGCCTGCATAGCAGCATTGTAATTTTGACTTGCCTGATCAAGCGCAATTCTGGAACTTTCCAAATTGCCTTGAGCAATAGAAGATAAATAATACTGGCCCTTTACAGCAGTATTGTAATCTTGCTGAGCTAAATCGACTTTCAAACGATTTAAATTAAGCTCTTCATTACGCGGACCGGCAAGTGCTTTTGCCAAATTAGCCTGCGCAATTCGCAAAGCAGAATTTTGAGCCTCAAGCTGTATTGCCAAATCACCATTTTCAAGCTTTGCCAAAATATCGCCAGCTTTTACTTTTTCGCCCTCCTTCACCAAAACGGCATCCAAAATACCAGGAAGCGCAAATTGCAATGAGTAACGAACTTGTGACTCTGTGCTCCCAACCACGCTTACAGTTTGCTCGATGTTTCCCCTTGTAGCAACCGCTGTTATATAGGAAGATTCAGGGCTTCCTCTAAAAAATTTAGCGTATATAAAACCAATTATTACAAGACCAATTGCAATGTAAAGAATAATTCTTAATGTACGTCCTGTTTTGACAGCCATAATTCAGAAGTTATATTAAAGGATCATACTTTAATACTTTTAATAAAAAAGTCAAGTATTTTACATCTTTAATATTATTCTGAATACAATTAGCGCTTATCCTTGTACTTTTTTGCACTTTTACTGACGAATTTATTCACCTTCTCTTCAACTTGCTGACGTTTTTGATGAATAACATCAATAACTGGTTTAACATGATCAGCAATTTGACTAATTAAAGCAAGTGGCTGCAAAACATAGTCATTTACCCTCTCTGCAGTGTCACGAGCACTGTCTGTGATTTTGGAAACATCTCTCAAAATTTGCATAACATAAATCATTGTTACGCAGGCAAAAATTACTAACAACAAAAAACCTACTCCAAGCGCAATGTATAAAAAAGACAATGGATCCATATGTATTTTAATTAATAAATAATTTATTTTTAATTTTAATTAACTTAATTTTACCTCAAATCGATTTAGGATAATAGATCTTTCATTATTTTTTGAACTGCTTCCGCATTTGCCTGGCCGCGTGTTTGCTTCATTACCTGTCCAACTAAAAATTGCATAGCAGCTGCTTTCCCCTTTTTAAAATCTTCAACAGACTTAGCATTTGCCTCAACCACTTTAGTACAAATTTCATTCAGTGCAGAAAGATCACTCACTTGTGCCAAACCTTTAGACTGAACAACAACCTCTGGATCAAGACCCTCAGTGTAAACAGCTTCAAAAACTTCATTTTTGGCAATATTCATAGAAATTTTACCCTCATTTATCATTTTTATTATTTTTGCAATCTGCTCAGCAGTAACCTTAGATTCCTCCAAGCCAAGCCCATCTTTATTTAGCCTTCCAATCAAAATTGAACACAAAAAGCCAGCTGCTTTTTTGGGATCATTACAACCGGAGACAATATTCTCAAAATATTTTGCAAGTAAAACATCTGAGCTAATCAAAAGAGCTTCAGCTTGGGAAATTTTCCACTCTGTCTGATAACGCTCAAATTTTGCGTTAGGCAGCTCTGGCATTGCCGTTCTTAATTGCTCTACAAAATCAGCACTGATCTCCAGCGGCGGTAAATCAGGTTCAGGGAAATAGCGATAATCATCAGCGCCTTCTTTGTCTCTTAAGAAATAAGTCTTTTTCTTATCATCACTCCAGCCAACTGTAATATTTGAATTCAGGGGCTTTCCTTCTTCCCACAAACTAATTTGCCTTTCGATTTCATAATTAATGGCATCACGTAAAGAATTAAAAGAATTCAAATTCTTTATTTCCGCACGAGGATTAAGATTTTGATCACCAAATTTCCGGATTGAAACACTGGCATCAAAGCGCATCATGCCTTTTTCCATATCGGCTTCAGACGCCCCCACAAATCTCAAAATATTCTGGATTGCTTTTGCGTAACTTACAGCCTCTGAACTGTTTCTAATATCTGGTTCACTTACAATTTCCATTAAAGCAATGCCAGAGCGGTTATAATCACAAAGAGTCCCATCTTCCACATGCGTTAATTTACCAGCATCATCTTCCAAGTGAAGTCTGGTAATTCTAATCTTTTTTTTAGCCCCATCAGACTCAATCTGAAGCCAACCATTTTGTGAAATAGGCTGATCAAATTGCGAAATCTGAAACCCCTTAGGTAAATCCGGATAAAAATAATTTTTTCGATCAAACTTGGAAAATTGCGGAATCTGTAGATTTAAAGCCAAAGCAGCCTTTAAACCCTTCAAAAATGCCTCATTATTAATCACTGGCAACTGACCTGGGAACCCCATACAAATAGGACAAGTATTAATATTAGGTTCCTGATCAAAAGAATTGCTACTACACTGGCAAAACATCTTAGATTTCGTTGCTATTTGCGCATGTATTTCCAAGCCAATTATGGCTTCAAAGTCATCAGACATATTATACAAATTAAAATCTCCACAAATATAGCCTAGTCAGGACAAAATCACAATCTAGGCTTAATCTGGTGATTATAAATATTTACAACCTGCAATCTTAAATCATCTAAATTGCCACTATTGCGTACAACATAATCGATTTGGGAAGGCATAACCTGCAAGCTGAGTATGTTTTTAAATAGAACCGGGTCCATTTTACGTGAATTTTGAATATTCAAGTAAGCCTTTTCCGCATTACATTCAACCCAAAGCAAAGCAGATACGAACTGTAAAAGTTGTTTTTTTTCAAAATACGTAGCTTCCAGAACTATAAAATTAGACTTAACTTTGTCTAAAATTTTTTGCACCTCTGCTGTAACAAGTGGATGAATTAATGTATTTAATATTCTCAATTTTTTAGGATCAGCAAAAACAACCTTGGCTAACTTCTTACGATTTAAACTACCATTATTCAAAATATACTCATTACCAAAAAAGTTTTGAATTTTCTTAATTCCCGCCCCTCCTGGACTATACAGATCATCAACAACAACATCTGCATCAATAAAATAAGCTCCTAATTCCTCAAAAAGCCTAGATACGGTAGTTTTACCTGAACCAATAAACCCAGATATCCCCAAAACGAATTTTTTCATATCGCCTTTAGATCTTTAAATGCTCTTTCAAAATGTTTTAAGGCGCGCTTTCCGGTCGCTAAATCAACCTTAAAATTTAGTTCATGGGCAATTTTATTGCGTAATTTATGTGCAAACCAGACATCCTCCAAATTGGAGAAAAGCTTCTTTCCAGCCTTCAATTTGTCTCCTAAATTCCCACTATAACCCATCTTGTCCAACATCAAAAAAAGTAATTTGTCGGATTCCATTATGGCATGCTTCAAATCAGATTCATTTTGAATTTTTTGAAATTGCCTTACAAAAAAAGCCTTCTCACTAAGCGAAAATTGAGTTCTCTTTTTAAAAACTCTATAAACAAAAAAAATTAATAGAAATAAAAAAACAATAAGTACCGAGTATAGATTAAAATTATCCATTATTCTTTTTAATTTTTTGAAGTTGCGGAGCGGTTTTGCCGGTTCCTTGTGTCTTTGAGTGGTGACGCAACATAATTGTCAAAAGACTTTTTAGCGAATCGGCATCTTTTAAATTTTGGTCAGAAACAAAATGTTCTTGATGAGAGAGCACTAATCTTTCAACTCTTGCAGGATTAACAGCATCATTTAGGGTAATTGAAGTGCTATTTGCAGTTTGACCAATTTGAACATCCCCATAATTAAAAACAGTTCTTCTAAAACCACGCAATGAGTAACTGATTCCATCGATATTCTGATACTCAAGTCTTGATGATACACGATCAAAAAAACCATTCCATTCAACCTTAATCAAACTTACATCAGTAATCAAAAGTGAATCGTGATACCAGTTAAACAAGACATAAAAAACTTTAATTGCGCCTACTAAAACCCACATAACAAAAATCAAGCTAAACTCTGGAAACATAAAATACAAAAACATTGGCACAAGAAAGCCAAAAAAGCCAATACGCAAAAGATCAGGTAAAATAACAAAAATATGACGATGGCAAACCTGTAAAATTCTTTCGCTTGGCTCTAGATGAACTCTAAACAGATATTTAGCAATTGGAGTTGGACTCATTTGTTTTCAATAGAGAAAATCTTGTTAAACAATACTATATTAACTATCTAATGTAAATATGCTCACAATTGCGAAACAGCTCTTTTGAGAGTACAGTTACACCGCTTATTATAAACTCGCATGCTTGAAAAAATTAAAAGATTTTTTAACAAATACCCAGTATTAGCCTTTATTGGCGATATTGGCTTAAATTTAATTATAATTATTGGTCTAGTTTACATAATTAGAACCTTTTTAATTTCCCCATTTGAAGTCTATGGGCCATCAATGTGTGACACACTCAATAATATAAACAATGAATGTCAACAAGGTCACGGTGAATACATCATTGTTAATAAAGCAACTTATGGCAATTTTTTTGGTTATCAAATTGGCACACCAATGCGAGGAGACATTATCGTTTTTCATCCCCCACAAAATGATAAAGAATACTTTATCAAGCGCATTATTGGCCTGCCTGGCGAAACAGTAAAATTAGAAAACGGTGAAGTCTATATTTACAACAAAGATAATCCTCAAGGATACAAGCTAGAAGAAAATTATTTAAATCAAGAAAACAAAGGCAAAACACGCCCATATAATGCGGGTGACACTGTATTTAAAGTTCCATCTAACCAGTATTTTGTTCTAGGCGATAATAGAAATCACAGTTCAGATTCTAGAAGTTGTTTCAAAGAGTATTCCAGTCAGGACTGCGGAAAGCCAGGAGCTACCCCTTTTCTAAAGCCAGCAGAAATTGAAGGCAAAGCCTGGATTGTACTATGGCCAATTAGCAAACTTGAAATACTTCAGCGTCCAACATATGGACTTTAGGAATTATCTTTTGCCATAAAATAAAATTCCACCAATGTAATTGCGGCAATAAATAGCAACCCTGACCACCAGGTTAATACGCTAAGTAATTGTAAAGCCAGAGAGCCAACCGCAAGTACAGTTAACAACACCCCCTGTCTAAAGGAAATATTAATGTGATTATAATAAATCTCATTTTTATTTAGCCAAACCCTAAAATAAAAACCCACAATTGTAAAAGTACAAATCAAGGCAACGAACAGACTTAAAAAGAACAATCCCAGAGCAAGCCCGGTTGCCTCCTTCGGATCTAATTTAAATACTACAACAACCCAGGCTACCCAACTTAATAGCCCCGCAGCCCCAATTATTGCCAGATATCGATGATGAGACATATATTATTCTATTAAATCATATTTTCTTTGTCGTTTTAAAACAAACTGAATTACAAACAGCAAGGCTCCAAGACCCATAAATATAAAAGCAATTTTTCTGATTTCGGTAGTAAAAAAAGCGAAAACATATTCCATATAACGAACAAAATCCTCGGAACTGCCAAACGCCTGAAATATATTGGATCCCCTATTCTTAAAAGAAGAAAAAATGATAGGAAAAATTGACTGCAAAAGAAAGCTCCCCAAAAAGCCCATAGCTCCACTAATTAAAAAAGCAATACCTTCAAATCTAATCATTAATGACACAGGGAAATATAAAACTAATGCAATTAAAAACATTAACCCCAACATTGTAAAAAGCATATATACCTTAACCTTATCAAGCAGCAAGAAAACATAGTAAAAAGTTGGATTTTTTGATTTAGTACCTAACAAATCAATTTGCATCTGTTCAGGCAAAAATGCATAAACAGTTTTTTCGAATTTCTTTGAAAGTGGAGCGGAAATATTAGCATAATCAAGTCCCTTTGGAACACATGTTGGAATGCCTTCCGCATTTACTTCAGGTAACTGATCCTTATTGCATACAGGCAAATTTTTAAATAATTTATAAGCAAGGTTATGTGTAACTGTTAACAAGCTATCCTGAAGAATTTTTAAAGAAATAGTAATCGGTAAATCAGGTTTTTGTTTTAAATTAGACAATTGCATGCCAAAATCTCCAGACAGCTTTCTTAAAATATCTGGTTTAAATACAATTTTTACTTCATTTCTTACCTCATCTAAACTGAAATGATCCTGCAAAGTTTTATCTTCATCATAAATATGGCTTGATACCGCATTAACAAAAAAATCATAAGATCCTTCAACAATTGGACCAGTATAAAAAGATGATGAGAAATAGGTCTTAGAAAGGGCATAAACCACAAAAGTTGGTAGCGAAACCACTACAAACAAAAAGACCAAAAAAGACGCAATTATTCTACGAAAAATCATAACCTAAAATATTAACCTCTATATTATAAATTAGAGTTATCGAAAACAAAAATTTATTTCTACAAAAGTTAATTAATTCAATTTACACCCTTTGAATTCAATAAACTTAAACTAACAGATTCACGCTCATTTTCATTTTCCGCAGGTACAATTTTCCAATGTATTTCTTTTTGTAACCGGCCTTTCATGGTAAATCCCGCAGCCTTTTTATGTCCTCCACCTCCAAATTTTGAAGCTAATTCTGCCAAATCGACATCATCTCTTTGAGTTCTAAAAGATCCCTTTACGTTCCCATTTTCATCTTCATTAAGCAAAACAGTAAATTTTGAATTTGGTACAGAATTTAAAAAGTCTACAACTCCAGATATTTCATCTGGTCCAGCGCCACATTCCTTAAAGTCCTTCCATGTAACCACTGACAAAGTTACGCCATCATCATTAACTCGAGCGTTTTCTAAAACCCTGCCCCAAAGTTTTAAAGTAGAAACTGGAGTGGTTCTAAATAAATTCTTGGAGACTTGATGAATTTTTCCGCCTCTCTCCATCAATTTACCAGTCACCTCAAAAACCTCAATACTGGTATTGGAATGCATCAAACTTCCAGTATCATTATAAATACCACAAAGCAAAGCAGTCGCGATCACAGGAGTAACCTTTAAACCAATAAACTCAAAAAATCTGAAAAGTAAAATTGTAGTTGAAGCAGATTGTGGATCTACAGCGTTAACTGTCCCAAAATTATCATTTGAGGCATGATGATCAAAATTAATTACAGGCACATCCCCTTTAAAAATATCCGGATAAATTGCATGATAATTTGTCATATATGATGCCCCAGCGTCACTCACAATAATTAGGTCATAATCACGAAAATTAAACTTATGTATAACTTTGTCCATATCCTGCATAAATCTAAATCTATCTGGAATTTCATCAATACATGCCATATCCACCTTTTTTCCGAGTTGTTGCTCAAGCGCCAAATGCAAAGCACAAGATGACCCAAGCGTGTCTCCGTCTGGTCTTTTATGTGATATAGAAAGGATTTTTTGTGCTTTATCAATTAATTTTTTGGCCTGAATAAATTTATCTTCCATCATAATCATTACTTTTAAGATGTGGATCTTAATTGATATACATAAAAAATGCAAGTCGAGCTGACACATAGACTTTAATTTGTTATGATTGATCAAGTTTATGCCTTAACTAAAGCGATATGATCACTCCAAAATGCAAAATCATCTTTATGGGCACGCCAGAAATTACAATACCTACACTAGAGACATTGCATGCATCAAATGACTTTGAAATATCTGCAGTCGTCACACAAGAAGACAAAAGAGTAGGCCGTAAACAGGAGCTACAAGCCCCCCCAGTCAAAAAATGGGCTCTGGAAAAAGGGATTCCAGTCCTACAACCACCCGTAATTAATAACAATAAGGAGTTTTTTGAAATATTAAAATCAATTTCTCCGGATTTTATAGTCGTTTTTGCTTATGGAAGGATTTTGCCAAAATCTATTTTAGAATTGCCAAAATTCAGTTGTCTTAATATTCATGTATCTCTTTTACCAAAATATCGCGGCGCATCCCCTATTGAAGAGTCGCTCTTAAATGGAGATAAAGAAACGGGTATAAGCATAATGAAAATGGTCGAAAAATTAGACGCAGGTCCGCTTTACCTAGTAAAAAAAGTGGAAATTAACCAAAGCGATGATGCGCAAAGCTTAAGGAGCAAGATTAGCATAGTTGCAGGACTAAGCTTGCCAACAATTTTAAAAGAAATCATGGATGGTAATTTAAATCCAATACCACAAAATGAATCAAAGGCGACTTATTGCCGAAAGATTACAAAAGATGACGGCCTAATTGATCTAGAAAAAAATTCAGCAGAAGAAATCGTTAATAAAATTAGAGCCTATAACCCATGGCCAAACTGCTACTTATTTCTTGAAGGAAAGCGACTAAAATTACTTCAGGCAAAAGCAGAAATGAAAAAAAATGACATACCAGGTAAAATAATAGAATTAGACAAAAATTCAATAGCGATAGGCACAAAAAAAGGCTTATTAATACCACATTTTGTTCAATTAGAAGGAAAGCCAGCAATGAAGATTCAAGATTTTCTACTCGGCAATCGCAAATTGCTTAAAAATTCACTAGTAAGACCTAAGTAAAGAAAAAGCATGAACTGCCCCGGAAAAAGCGTGAAAAAATAGTGATCAAATAAACTTACTGTAGCTATTGCTACGAGTATTGATAGATAAACATATACTTGGTCCTTTTGATAATTCTCGCAAAATTGCAGTACTGTTATTAGTCTATAAAAAATATACCCTAGAAGAGTTAAAAAAATACCCAGAGCTATCACGCCACCTTCATTCGTGAGCAGCAAAAAAACATTATGGACTGGCTGCATAACCCAGGGAACAATTTTTTGTACCGCAAAATTTTGCATAAAGAGTGTATAACTCCCCAAACCCAAACCAAGAGGGTGACTTAATAACATGCTTTTTCCAATGTTCAAATACAAAGTACGCTCCTGATCTGCATTAAAATCTCCAATAACAAAGCGATGCCAAATTATGCTTTCTAAATTAAAAATGACTATAAAAAAAAGAACCAGACTAAGAATTAACAAAATTTTCTTATAGGGTATTTTTTTATTAATTACAGCAATATAAATCATAAATGCTGCAAAGAGACCAAACATTGCACTTCTGGAAAAACTGAAAAGTAAAGCGAATGAAAATAGCAACAAGTAAATATTTCTTATAAAATTCAACTTCTTAGGCATCATCCATACAAATAACAACGCAATCATGGAAGCTCCACCAAGTATATTAGCGTGAGGAAAAATACCAAAGGCTCTTAAAATTTTCATCTCAGCAAAATCAATTTTCGCGACACCTGGCTTTGTGGGATCGGCAACAGATTCACCTAAAATTCGCAACCCAAGGGAACTCTGAAAAATGTATTGCCAGATAGCAATGAAAGCTTGAATTCCAACAGAAAGTAAAAATAAATTAACAATTATCTTCCGCGATAAAATTTTTTGTTGTAATAAAAAATAAAAAACTCCAAATTCAAAAAATCGCAATAAAACAAAGAAATGAACGATTTTATTTTCGATCCAAAAACTCTCAATCAAAAAAAATCCTAAAAATATTAATAATAACCAAGTCAAGCCAGTATCCCCAAACTTAATTAAAGCTTGTTTGTCGCGTAAATGCTCCAGACAAAAAAAAGCAACCGCTAAGGCCAAAAAAATATCATTAATATAAAGAAAAAAACTAGTATATATATTAAAATTTCCAGTCCAGTAAAAGGAACCACTATAAATAAGGCTTCGTATCTCAAAAGGAAAAAGAAATACAAACAAAGCCAAGAAAAAGCCACTTAACTTAAGCCATGACAAACTTTGCCAATATCTGATTAAAACTGACTTTATAAAAGCAGTCCCACGCATAATTACTTGTTAGCAGGTGCGGTAGGCTTTTGGTTTGCTTGTGAAGAAGACTTTGAATTTTGAGAAGTTCCAACGCCTTGTTTGGCTGAAACAAGCCCGCCTTGTGGCAACAAATTAGTGATTTTGTCTGACGCTCTTTGTATAACATTAACAGCATCGCCACTAGCTAAAAACGAACTAATAGCATCAGAAAAAATGACATTGTAAGCTTGATCATCCATAATGGGAAAGCTTTCAGCAAAACCAATTTGCTCAGCAAAAGCACCATAAATAGTATCTCTTTTTTGCTGGTCGATCATATCTCTACGACTGGTAGGTCTATGAGTTTTTTGATTATAAACCTCAAGAGAATCTTTTGAACTTAAAAACATTAAGAAATCCCATGCTTCCTCCGGATGCGCAGAAGTTCTAGCAACAGTCTCTGCGTAATAAGAAGCATATGCACCTCGTTTATCTTGACTAGTGGCAGAATCCTGCACTTGTGGCACAACACTAACCCGCACATCGTTTGGATCGATCGTCTCAACCCCCTTAGCCCTAAGCTCTTTAATTTGCGCTTTTATTTGTTCATATAAATAAGAGTAACCAAAAACCATTGCTACCTTCCCTTTAGCAAAAGTTTCAAGATCTTTCACCCCTGACTTACTATCTGCCAAATATTCATTCCAGGAATAGTTCTTTTGTTCAGAATCAGCAAAACTCGTAAACAATTTTAAGGCTTCTGCTCCTGGATTAATTCCCAGCCCGCTACTAGCAATTATTTGCTGCTCTGCAAAAGAAGCTTTCGACAAATTATCATTGTAAAAATTTGCCTTAAAGCATTGCTCATCAATGACAAGGTAATGAGGTAAGAGAAATTAAAAAAAAACATAGAAAACAAAAACATTAAAATGAATTGCAAACAATTTAATACAATACCGTTGGAAGAAGTCCTCCAAATTCTCGGACACCTTCCCACGAAACAAACGGAAAAAGAAGCGTGGTTTCTGAATCCTTTTGCC
>CAZOQT010000027.1:10651-13566 GCA_964582265.1 uncultured Candidatus Peribacteria bacterium | reverse complement strand
GAAATAAAGTAAAAAGCAAGCATGTGCTAGAAGCTACAATTCAGTTGGTGCAAAAAAAACTGGATGAGGCTAGAGTTAAGGCATCTGTTTATGGACGCCAAAAAAGCCTATATAGCATTTATAAAAAAGTTGTTTCACAGGGCAAACGTCTTGATGAAGTTGACGATCTGATTGCGCTAAGAATTCTAGTAGCAGAACGCGAAGATTGTTATTCCGTGCTGGGGTTGGTGCACTCTCTTTTCAAGCCTAAATCCGGAAAATTTAAAGACTACATTTCAGTACCAAAATCAAACGGATATCAGAGTTTGCATACAACTGTTTTTGGCTTAAATGGGATTGTAACGGAGTTTCAAATCCGAACTTTTCAAATGCATTTAGAAGCTGAATATGGCATAGCCGCCCATTATTTTTACGATGAAAAGAAAAATAAAGTACATCATTTAGAAAAAGATCGTCGTGCCTATTGGGCAGAAAAGATCTTGATGATGCAAAAAGAACAAGTTGGCGCAAATGCCTTTTTTGAGGATCTTAAATTGGATATTTTCCAGGATCGTATTTTTGTTTTCACACCGCATGGTGATCCAGTAGATCTGCCAAAGGGAGCCACTTGTATTGATTTTGCCTATAATATTCATACTGAAGTAGGCCATCGTGCCCTTAAGGCTGATGTAAATGGAGAGATTGTGTCACTTACTTCTGCACTAAACACAGGCGATACAGTGCGTATTATAACCTCAGACAAGCCACAGGCCCCAAATAGAGAATGGCTGGGCTTTGCCAAGACAAATATCGCCAGACATAAAATTCGAGAATATCTTAAACAAGAAACAAAAGAAGCTAAGATTAAAACTGGACAATATTTGCTGCAAAAAGAGTTTGATAGAGCAGGGCTTGGCCTTGTGCGTAACGTTTCGGCGCGTAAATTAAAAGAATTCGCCAAACGATTCTCACACATAAAATTCAGACATTTTGAAGATATTTTAATTGCCATTGGTGACGGAACATTGACCGCACTTGAAGCTTTTGGGGTGTTGTTTGAAAAAGAAAAAATTGGCGCAAAAAAGGAACTTGGTTCAAACAAAGACAGCCAAATCAAAGAAAAATTTACAACTGCTGCGATTAAAATTTCGAGCAAAAATCGAACTGGGCAATTAGAAAAATATTTGCAGGTGATGAATGAGCTTGGAATTCAGCTAATTAAGTCCAAGACCTATGTGGCATTTTTTACAGGAAATTTAATTTGTAAAATGACAATATTGGTTAAAGATTTTCAGCAGCTTTCTGAATTTTGTGAACAAATCGAGCACTTGGAAGATGTGATTAGAGCAGAACGCCTTTTCTGGAAGCGAAAACTTTCTTTTGCAATTTTAAGTTCTTTTTCTTTTATTACCTGGGGTGCGCACCCATACATTCTTTATACTGTGACCAGAGGATGGGCAACTTCTCCTTTTATTTCTAACATCTTTTTGTATTCAAGTTTGCTACTGCTTTTTGCGATGGTCTTCTCGCTTAAACGTCTTACGCAGGTAAGTTTTCCAGAATTAAGAGAAACCAAGGCTTTGTGGGTGCTGACTTTTACTCTAACATTATTTTCATTGGGAACATTTTTTGCAGAGATTTTTTATTTTCAATTAGAATTTAATTGGGTGATTGGTTTTGCGGTTATACTACTCATTTTCTCTTATTTAACATTAGAGTATATTGAGTATCGGGACAGATATTTCCGCTAAATATTCACCATGAAAATTGAAGCCAAAAACAAGCTAATTGGTTTTATATGCGCCCTTACGGCGACTTTTTTTTGGGGGTTTCACGCCATTGTGATCCGGTATTTGGAGCAACAGCATGTAAATACCTACTTAATCAGCACTTCCAGATTATTTATTGGTTCGTTTTTTTTGACTGCGTTTATTTTAATATCAAGATTTATAAAACGTGAAAAACTACTTCAACCGGACAAATTTGTATATGGAAAATTTTTCTGGTTAGCTGCCTGTGGACTTGGCTTAAACTTCATATTTTTTCATCAGGGATTAAATTACACAATTGCTTCTGACGCAATTTTGCTGGAGGCTTTTTCTTCTGTGATGGTGCTGGTTTTAATGGTGATATTTTTTCCAAATCGTAATCCGGTTTTAAAAAATAGAAAAAACCTGCTTTCCAGACTATTTTTATTGGTAATTGCAGGTTCGATTGGGTCGGCTTTACTTATAATAAATCAACCACATGACTCTGTGGTTACAGTGAATTCTAAAATGATTGGAGATTTTCTGGAATTTTTTGCGATGATTTTCTTTGCGCTGTTTTTTATTGGAAGCAGTGAACATAAAAAAATTAACACCAAAGCTACTTCTATTGAAACTTCTGCGCGCTTTTTGTTTGTTGCGGGTTTGATTGTTTCACTGACTTTACCATTGGGGTTAACGCGTGATGAAATCGTGAATGTAACCTTAACCCAGTGGCTGCTTATTTTTGGAATTGGAATTTTTTCCACAGGAGTAACTTACACTTTATGGTATCATGCAGCCAAATACCTGGATGTAGTGGCTCTAACTTTGCTATTCAATTTAAGCAGTATTTTTACGGTACTTTGGGAAGCGATCTTTTTTAAACTGAATATTTCCTGGTACATCTTGATTGGCGCGGCGCTAATTCTTTATTCTTCATTTTCCGCCGAAATGATTACATCCAAAAAGCCGGAAGATGAAGTCGATCAGGAAGTGGCAAAAGCGTAAGTGGCTGTTGGCATGCGTCGATGCATAATACTTTTATAAAACTATGCAACATTTTTTGAGCTAGAGTTTTGACGAAGAGATTTTTTTGGTGCTAGCTTGGGGCGACTTACTGCAATATGACTCAAGCTTTTGATAAATTCAAAACAGATGAAGAGCAGGCTTTGCGGGAAATTGGTCTAA
>CAZOQT010000027.1:4634-10551 GCA_964582265.1 uncultured Candidatus Peribacteria bacterium | reverse complement strand
GAAGATTTTAAAAAATTAATTGAAGTCCCTTTGGGTGATGAAGTGGAAGTTGAGGCCATGCAGATAAGTGAAATGACCAAAATTGATGACTTTTATAAGTATGTTTTTAATTTGGGTTTTAGAAAAGTTGGTACAGTCGAGGAGGCTCGCAACATTTTGAATTCAGTTAATTATTTGAAAGGTTTGGATAAGGTGATGGCGCCTTTGACGAATTTTTTGAATAGGTTGGATGGTGGTGACGAGCTAAAAATGGGCGAATATGCAAACATTTGGCGTGCGTGTGAAAACGCAAAATCTTTTATATATTATGCGATCCAGGAGCGGCAGCAAATTTATCACGGAGGTCAAATTACGGCCGACTTTTTTGCTAAATTGCTCGGTATGCCATCTGTAAGCAGCCTATTTAGACAAGAAGATGGCTCGCCCAAGACGATTGTTGACTTGGGCTGCGCCGATGGGCGATTATTGATAAATTTAGCCAAAGCGAAGAGGACGGAGGAGAGGGGGGAAATGATCACCGAAATTATTTTAAAATTGAGTCATGAAATTGGATTATTAGAGAATCATTTGGCATGTGGACAAATAAGTGATTTCAAAAAGCGAATGTTGAAATATTTAAATTTAAAGTCTTTGTCGATTCCCCTCTCCCACGAACCAACCGACCCTCATTTGATCGGCGTTGATATGTCCGCTACAGCGCTAAATCGGCTTAAACATGCAGAAATTGGATTATCAACACTTAACGCCAACATCACAATTCCTGGCTTGGCTCATCAAGATCCACTCCAAGCTGAAAAAACTGACATTGTGGTTACTTCGCTCACTACTGATCGTGTGGAAAATCTGGATCAACTTCTTGCAAACATTGCCGAACTTTTGGCAAAAGATGGCCATTTTGTGATTGTCACAACCTGTATTATCGACCCAAAAAGCGACGGCAAAAATGCCCAAAATCCGATTTTTTACAGTTCGAGCCAAAAATATAGGGCAGAAAGCGCTGTTGGCACCTCTTCCAAATTGATGGATGGCTTAAAAGTGCAGGGATTAGCGGTGGATGGCCTTTCCATAATTCCCTATCACGTTAAATCTTCAAGCGGTGCGCAGGATTATTCTCTGCTGGTTTTGACAGGCAGAAAATCTGACACAAATATCTAACTAGATTGCGTTGAATAAGCCCTAGTTATTAAACCTAAAGTGCATCACATCGCCGTCGCGGACTACGTACTCTTTGCCTTCGGTGCGCATTTTGCCTTTTTCTTTGGCGACTACTTCCCCACCGCATGCCACAAAATCTTCCCACCAGATAACTTCCGCGCAGATAAAGCCTTTTTCAAAATCGGTGTGAATTACACCCGCAGCGCGTGGTGCCTTGTCACCTTTGTGGATCGTCCAGGCGCGAACTTCCTGCACGCCGGCTGTGAAGTAAGTTTGCAGGCCCAATGTTTCGTAAGCGGCTTTAATAAGCGCATTTAAGCCACTGTCTTTTAAGCCTAATTCGGTTAAAAACATTTCTGCTTCTTCTTTTGTTAACTGGCCAATTTCTTCTTCGATTTTTGCAGAAATTGGGATGACTTTTTGCGATGGTTTTAGTCCAAGTTGGGTTCGTATGGCGTTAACATCTGCCTGGCCCGCTTCTTTTTCGTCGACATTGGCAATGTATAAAAGCGGCTTAGCTGTGAGCAAATGCAGGTCATGCAAAGCCTCACGTTCTTCTTCCGTCCACTCCATATCAATCACTTTTTTGCCTTCACTTAAGCCCTTTTCTACTCTTGCCACTATTTCTGCGTATACTTTTTTCTTTGGATCGCCCGATTTGGCGTCGCTTTGCGCTTTGCTCAATCTTTTTTGAGCTGTCTGCAAATCAGCCAAAATTAGTTCAGTTTCAATAATTTCCACGTCTCTCTTTGGATCAACATTGTTATGAACGTGAATTACGTTTGGATCGCCAAAAACACGCACCACCTGAGCGATGGCATCACATTCGCGAATATGGCTCAAGAACTGGTTCCCAAGGCCTTCACCTTCGCTCGCGCCCTTTACTAAACCAGCAATATCCACAAATTCCACAATGGCAGGGACGACCTTTTGTGGCTTAACAGTGGCTGTTAACGCGGCAATGCGTTCATCAGGAACCTCCACAATGCCCACATTCGGGTCAATTGTGCAGAAAGGATAATTGGCTGCCATAGCGCCTTTTGACTTGGTTAGCGCATTAAATAAAGTTGATTTGCCAACATTGGGAAGTCCGACAATACCGATTTTCATGAGTAAAAAGTAGTTAAGGATTTGCTTGATTTTGGGCAGGTGCCGCAGGCAAAAGTTGTTGAGTTGCTCCGGTTTTAAGTGTGATGGTTACGGAACTTTGGCTTTGATCAACCAGGGTCACATTTTTTGGCAAAACCAACTTTACTCGCGCCGGCTTTTGATTTTTAAGCAGTTCGATGTTTATGCTTTCTGTTTCTATATAATTAAGCGCGTTCAGTGTGTCTTCTTCACCCTGCACAACCACGGTCATAGGCGCAATTTCGATCTTTTGATTAAGATTTCCAACTTCCAAAGTACCCTGAATATTTGGCTTAACAATCAAAGTCTTTTGCTGTTGATCTGCCGCAACGGTAACATCCACGCTGGCCTGATCCGGCTTAATAACTATATTGTCCAGCTTGGTTGGATCACTAAATCCGGTTGGATCAACCCGCAATTTTACATTTGTTTTAAAATTTGTGCTTTGTGTACCATCCAAAACCACCTCAGCATTAACCGTATTAATTTTGTTAACGATGCTTTCCGCACCGGTGATTGTGGCTGTTTGCAATGCTACTTTAACCTCTTTTACGGTGTAGCCTTTTTGAGCATTACCGCTACTAATAGCCTTAATTTTAACTTCTTTGGTCGTGATCGGCTCAAGCTTTACATGAACAAGCGATGGCTCAATTCTTACCAACGCAATTTTGTCATTTTTGATTGTAGCTAAAAGTGGCAAATCGTATTCACCAACAAGCGCATTTTTTAAATCCACATAAACATCAAAATCGCCCTTGGCTAAAGTTTTAAAATCATCTGCAGGCGCATGCACCAAAACTTTGGCTTTTCCAAGATCAGAAGCAATGCTTAAATTACCATCTAAATTAATGGCGTGGACGTCTATTTCCTGCGGAAAACGAAATACGGTATTTTCTATTCCCACCACAAAAAACCATAATGCTGTTGCGGCCATTACTGCCAATATTTTTAACTGCAAATTGTAATTAAAAAATTTCATGCTTTCTTCTTTTTAGTTTTAGGTTTAAGGAAATCGGTGAGGATGTTTTGCAAATGAGCTGTGGTTATGTTGCGCTCTAAATTCCCCTTTTCTACAACAGAAATACTGCCTTTTTCTTCCGATACTACAATGATTTTGGCGTCGGTGGTCTCGGAAAGGCCTAGGGCGGCTTTGTGACGTGTGCCCAGGATCTGTCCATAATTTTTAAATGAATGTGGAAGCAAACAAGCGGCTGCCACAATTTGACCGTCTTTTACGATTACGGCGCCATCATGAAGTGGCGATTTTGGCTGAAATATACTTAAAATTAAAGGCTTAGAAACCTTTGACTGCATGGAAACTCCTGTATCAACATACTCTTTAAGTGGAATAGTATTTTCAAAAACAATTAATGCTCCCACTTTTTCTTTGGCCATCTGATCACAGGCTTCAACAATACTACTTACAATTAAATTAATTTCTTTAGCTTTTTCAGAAAGAGAAAACTTAGTATGACCGAGTTTTTCCAGAGCCATGCGCAGTTCCTGCTGAAAAATAACCGGAATCGCGACCAACACAACTGTAAAAAATCGATCCAATATCCAGCCTAAAGTGGCCAACTGAAGGGCTTTACTCAAAATAAAAACAAAACCAATAAAAATCAAACCTAGCAAAATATTCACCGCCCGACTGCCGCGAAGTAACAAAAAAAGGTAATAAAAAAGCACAGAAACCAGAATGATATCAATCGTAACCTGCACAAAAGAATAATTGAGCAGAGTCAGGTTTTCCCAGAAAGATTGAGCCTGATGGCCTATCGAAAAGATAAATTCAGCGATCCATTTACTTATGAAGTTCATAATCCAGCGCGAGGCGAAAATTAGCGTAAAGAGCTTTTTACAGCTTCGGGGAAAGTTTACGCCTCCTTTGTCTCAAGAACAAGCGGATTTATGCTATTTTGCAAAACTCTTTAGAAGTTTTTTGCGATTCAAGAATAGAGCCAAAGCTGCAACTCCCAAATACATATAGTCTTCTGGGCCTGAGCTAGCCAAATTTGTAGAATTTACAACTTTTTTAACTGAGCTGGATAAAGGTTCCACTGCAGCACCGTGAAGGTCTTTTGCTGGAGCCTGAGCGGTTGCATAGTAGGCTTCTGGATCTGTTGCGAGTTGGGCATTTGTATTTTCCACCGTCTGAGTTTGAGTGGACGCTTGTGTATTTGAAACTGCAACCTGGGTTTGGGCTTGAGTCTGGGCTTGAGTTGAAGCAGAAACGCCTGTTCCAGCCACGATTGTGCCTGTCATTTGTGGATGTAATGAACAGTGATAAGCAAAAGTACCATCTTCATTAAAAGTGTAACTAAAAGATTGGCCTGGGCTTAATGGACCACTTGAAAAATTATCACCGGTAATAGTATGTGGAACCGGATCTTTATTAGTCCAAACAACAGTTACACCTTTATCAACTTCTACTGTTTGTGGGTCGTATGTAAAGTTGGTAATGGAAATTTCTTGTGTCATTGAAGCCACTTGTGTTTGTGATTGTGTATCAGTTTGAGTTTGCGTATCGGCCTGAGTAGAAACTACAGTTTCTGACTGTGTAACTGCAGGCTGAGTTTGAGTAGAAGAAACAACCTCAGTTTGAGAACCTGTGTCCAAAACGTCGGCACGTAGTCCTGTTGGCTCTTGCACCCAATAAGCAACGTAACCGGCAAAGCCAACAACCATTAAAGCCAGCACTATTTTAACCTTGGTGCCTGTGGTGATTTCTTCGCTTTGGCTAGCTGTTTCATTTGGCGTTTGGGTTGAGCCTTGTTCGCCGTTTGATGAATACTTGGAAATAAATTCAGAAAGACGCATATTGTGTTTTGGTTATTTGTTTTTATTTTTAAATTTCTTATTAGTTTAGCATAAAAATGGCTTTGATTGAAGGTTCCGGGTGGAATTTTGATACAGTTCCCCTTTGCAAATTTTGATTTTATTTTGTAATTCGTGCGGTAAATCGACACAAAAAAAACGACCATTAAGATTAAAATGGCCGTTTTCCTCCTAAAATAAGGAGGGAGCTGCCTTGAGGACTGGGGGTCAAAAAAAGTGACCAAAGCCCAATCCGAAGACAGCTCTCTCCCGATTTAAGTTATTTTTCAATGAGCTCCCTAAACTTTCATAGATTTTGGCAGAATAAGCACCTTGGGAAGTATAAAATTCCCTCAGTAGTCACTTATTTAAGCCATTACTGGCCTAAACAGTACCTCTTTCAGTTACCGACAACTCATTTTCAGAAAAAGAAAAATCTTTTCCTAAACGCGAGAATGTTGATAATTGAAGCTTACCTTCAGCTTCCTCTAGTCTGGCCTTTTTCACCCACCAAACGAAAAAACTGACGCGCTTAGAACCTGGGGGACTCTAAGGCGAGGCTTCAACCCATAAGAAGCTTAGGGAGGAAGCTGCCAGAGATCATCGGCATGAAATCGCAGGAACTGCGAGCAAATTTGATTTGCGGCGACATGCTAGTGATCTCTAACAGCTCTCTCCCTATCTTCTAGAGCTCATTAAGGCGCTGCGCGAACTTATTGGGTTAGGTTGGCGTGCGCTCCAAAACTTCTAATTTTCAATGATCATTTAATATTAGCAAATATTTTTTTATTTGTCAAATGCTTTCGACCTTTGAGGTTGG
>CAZOQT010000027.1:0-4534 GCA_964582265.1 uncultured Candidatus Peribacteria bacterium | reverse complement strand
TTCATACCCTGCCGGGGTAGCTCAGTGGTAGAGCGAAGGACTGAAAATCCTTGCGTCGCCAGTCCGATTCTGGCCCTCGGCACCATGTTTTATGTTATTCTGCAGCGGCTTTTGACATTTCCAGATCTTCTTGTTCATTTTTCGATAGCATCGTGCCGCGAAGAGCAGAAATTATAGAATGGATATCTGCGGTTTCATCCCCTGCCAAGACAGCTTCTGCAAGGGCTTTTTGATCTGGAGGTAATTCTTCAATTGCATCATATAGTTTTTGTTCTAACTCTTGGTCTGCAAGCAACTGCTCGGGGTCATCTGTGCTTCCTGGTATGTAAGCTGCATCAGATGTGTTTATTCTTCTGTGGTAAACGGTTGAATCGTTTGAAATAGGAGCCCCTGGAAGAGTTTTGCCGTATTTATGAGTAAATTTAAAATCCCTTAGGTCTTTTATGGATATATTCAAAATTAATGTAATTAGCCAATCTTTATTTCTTTTTATAAGAACCTCAATTAAATTTCTGCCTAACTTTTTATCTCCTTCACGCCATTCCTTTAGTTTAACAAAATTCCATTCGCGAATTTTTTTTGACCGTAAATACTGAAAAAACTTTGCCAAAGTAGCTTTAATTTTTTCATCTGACCATCTTTCAAGGGTAACAAGAGGGTGTTTTGAAAGGTCATTTTGATTTATAAATTTACCACATATGTAATTCCATCTGTTTTTTACTCTTAATTTATCTAGTTCGTGAAATAAAGTAGAAGACCACGCTTCCAAATCATTTGGAGTCCACGCCCCTTTATTTTGCTCATCAAGGTATCGCATGAATTTTGAAAATTCTCCAATGATCCTCTCTTCAGACCATTGTGTTGCCTCCAGTTTAAACGGATGTTTAAACAAATCTGCTTTGACTATGTAACTTTCAATGATGCGTTGCCACCTATCCTTCCCTTTGAACTTATTATCCAATCTTTTTGCAAATTTTGGTGACCAAGCCTTTAAATCGCTGATTGTCCACTGCCCTTGTTTTTTTTCATCTAGGTGACACATGAAATCCTTAAAGCGCTGGCGGATTATTTCATCATTCCATTCAGGATATACTAGAGCAAAGGGGTGTCTTCTCAAATCTGCTGGATCAACAAATTTTTCAATGACATACCTCCATTTATCTTTTCCCTTTATTTTATTGAATTTATCATAGAATTTTGGTTGCCACTCCTTCAAACTATTTGGCGTCCATTCTTTTTTGCCAGACTCGTCAAGGAACTTCATGAAATTTTTAAATTCCAATTTGCATCTTTCTTCATTCCACTGAATTTTTTCTGTTTTTTCTATACATGTATCTATTTTTTCACTAATTTGCCTGGATAAATCTAAGCAGGCTAAATTACTCTTATTTAAATTCGGTGCGGGGTCAGCATTTGCAACCTCGGGCACTATTGGATTTTGACATTCTGCTAATTTTTGATCGATCTCAGAAATCTTATCAACAGATAACATGCAAACAATAAAACAGGAGGCTCTAGTTTAACATGATGTTCTCACATGTCAACGTGGCTATATATCATATATATAAGCCCCCTATTTAAGTGCATAGCAATAAATGAGCTGGTGAAAGTTATATAGCTTGGTATAATGTTTAATCTAGGGCTCAGTATTTTTTAACTTTAGAGCCGATGAAAAGGCCAATAATCTTGTTGATGCTATTTAGCCTAATGGTGAGCGGCAGCTATGCTTATTACCGCTTTCAGCGCTATGCAAAGGAGTCGGTTCCTGCAGCGATTAACATATCCGATTTTTTGCAGCAGGGAACAGCAAATGAGCAAAATGTGGATACCCAAAATGTCGTAACCAGCCAAGCAGAGAGAAATGACCCATCAGGGGCAAAAGTTACGCTCGCCGCAGGTGATAAAAGTCTTCCGCCTGAACTTAACTTTAAAATGGAATTTTATTCTCAGGCGCCTTTTGGCAATTGGGATTTTCCATGGCAGGAAGCCTGTGAAGAAGCCAGTATTCTGCTAGTCGCTAACACCTATTTCAATCATAATTGGACTCGTGAGCAGTTTAACGATCAAATTTTAAAATTAGTGCAATGGCAAAATGAAAATTTTGGAGACTATAAAGATTCAAACATCGCAGCAATTCAGCAAATGTTAAAGCGATACTTGGGGCTGGAAAGCATAATTCATGAAAATCCGAACCTGGATAATATTAAGCAGATTTTGGCTAAAGGTCATTTAATTGTGATGCCGTTTGCAGGCAAAAAACTGGGCAATCCAAACTATACTAACGGCGGTCCGCTTTACCACATAATGGTCATTAAAGGTTACAAAGAAGGTGATAAGGTCATTACTCATGATGTGGGCACAAAAAACGGCGCAGACTATGTTTATAACTGGAAAGTTCTGCAAAATGCTCTTCACGATTTTACAATTCCGAAAGACAATGGAGCCAAGCGGATGATTGAAATTCTGCCGCCAAGTTCGTTAACAAAACCTAATTGATGGATGTTTTGCCTTTATCCGGTGCTCCCCTTTCTATTCTTGGCAAGAAGATCGCTTTTTCTACTTTGGTGCAATATGCAGGTAAATTTGTGCAGCTTATTTTATCGGCGCTTATTTTAAAGCAGATTTCAAATTATTTAAGCGAACACAGCTATGCAACTTATGGGGCTGTTATGGAATTCGCTCTGTTCTTTTCTACCGCTGCAAATTTGGGCATTTTTGCGAATGTGGTAAGAAAAATGGCGCAAGACCCACTAAACGGAAGAACTTTTTTTAACGCGCTTATTTTAAGGTTGGTAACGTGTGTAATTTTGTTTGCGGCCGCAGTGGGCTATTTGTTTATTTTTGTGAGCGATCCGGTCTTTATTTGGGCGAGTTTGATTTTTTTGGTTGCGCTGCTGTTTGATTACGTGACTTCGGTTTGTGATGGAGTTTTACAGGCAAATTATTTAATGGGACGTGCTACTTTTGCCTTGGCGCTCGGCAAATTAGTTACAGCAGCTGGAACATTTTTGGTGATTTTTTATAACGGGAAGCTGAGTGAAGTGGGGGCGGCTGGAGGGCTTTCTGTTAATACTTCTTTGCTGCTCTTTTTTGGAATGGTGGTGCTGGGAAGCCTTATTACCATGGGCTTAAGCTTCTTATTTGTGGCTAAAAAATTTGCGGCGGAAAAAGTAGGGATTTTTTATAAAGTGGACTGGCTGAATTTGTGGAAAATTCTTAAAACCAGTTTACCTTATGGGGTGATAATTACTTTGAATGCTTTATATTTCCG
Organism: uncultured Candidatus Peribacteria bacterium; assembly: GCA_964582265.1. Classification (GTDB taxonomy): domain Bacteria; phylum Patescibacteriota; class Gracilibacteria; order UBA1369; family UBA1369; genus JBAZYK01. The sequence goes on along the minus strand of CAZOQT010000027.1, from coordinate 1,263 downwards.
CTTTTTGCCTGACTATTTTAGTCATCAGGCTTTAACTGGTCCGCAATTTGCTGCTTTTAACGTGAGCTTTAGAGTTGCGCAGGTAATAAGTCTTATTTCCACTTTTTTGATGTTTTCGGCCCTACCAGGGCTTAAACAGTACTTGGCAAAAAAAGAACTGGATAAAGCGCGAATTTTGTATAAGAAAATTTTCTGGCTGATGTTGGTGGGAGGCGCAATGGTGGTGATTTTTGGGAGTCTACTTGGTCCGTGGATTATTCAACTGCTAACCCATAAAAAATATTTCTTACCTGAATTTTGGTTTTTGCTTCCGGCAATGCTATTTTTGGCAGCTATTTCTTATTTTTACGATTTAGTAACCGTGTCTCTTTTTGCCTTTGAACAGGATATTTGGCTAATGAAACTGGAATTTTTGGCGCTTGGGGCTGCACTGATTTTCTTTTTAGGCTCACTTTTGATTGCCGATTTGAATTTGAAACTTGGTTTTATTTTGCTTGGCGGGATCGCGGGAGAAACATTGATGGTGGTTTTGGGCAGCATCAAAATGCGGTTGCTGTTTAAGCCCGTCCGCAGCGCATCAATCTTGGAAGAAGAACTGGAGCCAATGCGGATTTGATTTGTTTTTTGCTAGTTTATTAATCCGCTTGAATTAATTTTTGAAATGGAGTTCAATCGTACACAGTTACTTTGAATGCATATTAATTTTCTTACTGATGAAAAAAGCAATATTTATATTAAGTTTAAGCAGTATGCTGATTTTGGCAGCTTGCGCAGATGCACAACAAGCGCAAAATGCGCAACCTTCAGAACAGGCAGCACAAACACAAGTGAACCAAAATGAATCAAAAAATGGGCAGATCGCGCAATCTACAGCTGACTCTCAAACCCAATCTGAAATTATTGATCCCAATATCCCGGTTTTAAAAGATAAAGATATTTATTGCAATAACCAGAAAGTTGGCAAGTTTGAAAATGGCAGAATTTACATGAAAGTTTATGATCAGGTCGTTTCTGTGGCACAAACTGCGCTTACATTAGGCAGCCAAGGTATTGCAGGCCTATCCTGCATATATGAATATACTCATGATGATGTGCCACAAACTATTTATCGTGGTTTTTCGTATAATGACATGGAAATTTCGCCAAGACTTTATTCGCCTTATAGCATCAATCAAACGATTGAAACTCCGTTAGAGAATGCCAAAATTACTTATAAATGCGATGGATCCCTTGCAAAGCAAATGTCGGAAAAGACTAAAAAAT
>CAZOQT010000026.1:0-13856 GCA_964582265.1 uncultured Candidatus Peribacteria bacterium | reverse complement strand
GGATATCCAAATAAAAAAAGTGGAAATAGAAAGTCAAAGAAGGATGCTGCTGGAATATGTAAAAATTTTGTACCAGCAAGACAGAGCTGTTTTGAACATTGATGATTCTGTGAATGTGGCCAAGCTACTGCTTTCTGATAAGCCAGTTGGTGATATTCTGCAGGAAATGCGTTATTTTAAAGTCTTAAAAGAGACCGGAAACAATATTTATGAAAAGCTGCAAAGCCTTGTTTTACAGCAGCAAAATGATGAAAACGAAATAGAAAACGCCCGAAACAAACTGCAAATGCTGCAAAGACAGCTTCAGGAAGAACAAAGTAACTTGGAGGTACAACGTCAGGGTAAAGCACAACTACTTGAGCAAACAAAAGGCCAAAAGGATATTTACGAACAACTTTTAAAGGAGTCCCAGGAACAGGAAGCTCAAACATTAAAAGACATGCAGTCACTGCGTGATAATTTAGCTTTCATCCAAAAGAAAGTTAATGAATTAGGTGACAAATTCAATCCAAAAGACTACCAAAGCATTTTAGGCAGAGAAACAACTTCTGTTTATGATTACATCCGAAAAACCTCAAACGAAGAAGGTTTTTACCCACTTTGGCCTGTAAGTCCAAGCCGCGGAATTAGCGCTTATTTTCATGATGCAGGATATGCCAAGGTTATGGGTATGGTACATCAAGCAATTGATATTCCAATCTTGCAAGGTACTGCGCTTCGTGCTCCCGCGGATGGTGTTGTTTATAAAACCAGGGATAATGGTTTTGGTTATAGCTATATAATTTTGGCGCATGCGGGCGGATTTATGAGTTTATATGGCCATGTGTCAGACATTAGAGTAAAAGAAGGCCAAGTAGTTATGAGGGGCGAAACTATTGGTTTAAGCGGAGGTACTCCTGGTACAAAAGGCGCCGGCGCCATGACGACAGGAGCACACTTACATTTTGAGCTATTTAAGGGTGGCAAACATGTTGATCCTTTGGACTTCTTGCCGCTATCTTATTTGCCATTAGACACTTTGCCAGAAAAATATTTAAGCAGAATTACTGGGGATCAGGAAAAAGTTCAGCGCACGGCGCCGCAAATTAATGGCCCCACGGGATTAAGTTTGGATCAGGGATATAATGAAGGACCATTAGTGCCAGTTATTCCTGCTTCTGAGGCTGCAAGATAACCTGGCTTTTGGCTGATCTGGCAAAGCCAACATACAAAATAAGTGCAGCAGAGGCTATGTGCAAAGTCAAAATACTTACCGTGAAGGTTATTTTGAGGTACTCGGGGTAATTATCCAGCCCAATATCTAAAAATGTTCCAAGATAGCGATCGGAATAATCTTTAAAGAAAAAATAGCCAAAAATCAGTAAATACTGATACCAAGAGATTTTTTTAATTTCTGAAAAAATGATAAATGCCTGAATTGCATATGCAGTAACCCAAAAAATACTGCCAACGTCATGAAAGTTTATTCCGGTCCAGGTCATATACAATGGAAAATATATGTATGACATAAGGCCGTAACTAAAAATCCCCATAAAAATAAAAATGGTAAACCAGGTTGGAATTTTAAAATTAAAGTAACGTAGTCCAAACCAAACAAACAAAAGCAAAGGGTACAAGGAACAAATCGGCGCAAATAATACTAAATTAGTTGGAACGCGGATAAGCCAATCATAGTCTACTTTGACTGAAGCAATTGCTAAAGCCGCATCCAGCGCCATAAGCCAAAAAAGCGCTCTTTTGCTGTATTTAAGGCCATCCATAAACTTGATAAATTTTCGCATTTTGGGAAAAATTTAAAGCTGCCCTATAATATCAGAAGTATTTAATTTTTGTATGAAGAAAAACTTGCCCAAAATTCTGCAGTTACTTAAAAAGCATTATCCTGATGCCAAATGCGCGCTTATCTTTAAAACGCCATTGGAATTATTAATCGCCACAATGCTTTCCGCGCAGTGCACTGATGAGGTAGTAAATAAGGTCACGGGGTTGCTCTTTAAAAAATATAAAAACGTAACTGATTTTGCGAATGCAGACCTAGAAGAGCTGCAAAAAGCTGTTCATTCCACTGGCTTTTACAAGAATAAAGCCAAAAATATTCAAAGCACTTGCCGCATTTTAATTGAAAAATTTAATGGTGAAGTGCCACGTAAAATGGAGCAGTTACTGCTTTTGCCCGGGGTTGCGCGCAAAACTGCAAACGTGGTTTTGTTTAACGCTTTTGGAATTATTGATGGGATTACTGTTGACACTCATGTAAGCAGGCTTTCAAGAAGGCTGGGTTTAAGCAAAGAAAATTCGGCCGAAAAAATTGAGAAGGATTTGATGAAAATCACACCAAAAGATGATTGGGGCATGTTGTCACATTATCTAATTTTTCATGGAAGGAAGATCTGCAAAGCGCGAAAACCAAATTGCGAGGGTTGTTTTTTGAATAAGATTTGCCCGGCGGCTTATGACCTTTTATAGAGTCCAATAAGCTCGGACTTTGATATTACGTGGCCATCGATAGCTTTTAAAAATTCGGCTTTGCGGCTATTTGGCGATAAATCCAGTTCCTGATCCAAAGCGAATAATTTAAAGAAATAGCGATGAGTTCCTGTTGGCGGGCAAGGACCTCCCCAGCCTGATTTTCCAAAATCAGTTATGCCCTGAACCGAGCCAACTGGCACAGATTTTTCCGGAATTTCTTTAAGGCTTGGATCAATATTCCACACAAGCCAATGAACCCAGTCCCCCGCTGGCGCATCCGGATCATCAACCAGCAATGCCAAACTTTTTGTATTAGCTGGAACATCGGAAACTATAAGTGGTGGATTTATATCTTCTCCATCACAGGTATATCTATGTGGAATATAACTATTATGCTCAAAAACTGAGCTTGCTAGCAACATAGAGAAATAGGGTTAGATTATAATAATTTTTTAGAAGTATTGGTACAACCAATCTGCATCATAAAAATTACAAAATTATTTTTTTAATAAAAAGCGATAAGGTTTTTGCGACCATTCTGGACCAGCATAATCAACACCAATGCGCGGACAACGCAGAACATCCTGTTTGTTAACATTTACACCGTGGTCTTCAAACCATAGTCCAGTCTTTTGGGTTGCAGGTTGCATGTTGAATGACTTATCCACTTTTAGTAATTTGGTAACTTTGCCTGGGCCGTTTACTGTTTTTTGTCCATGAATAACTCCCCTGATTAAAAGTGCGGATGGAAACTTTTTTGGACCTGTAACAATATTCATAAGCCAGTGCATGCCATAACAAAGGTAAACGTAATAATGTCCCGGGTCGCCATAAAGGGCTTTATTACGCTGCGTCTGGCCATGGCGCGCGTGGCAAGCTAAATCTTGCGGGCCGTCATATGCTTCAACCTCGTTTATCATCACTCTAGTAATTTGATGATCGATTTCCCGAACCATGAATTTGCCAATGATTTCTTCAGCTACTTCTAAAACTGATCGATCAAAAAACTTTGGAGATAAAATCTGGGGTTTTAAGTTGCTCATTATAAAGCTATCTTTTGATGTTATAATCATAACACAGCAAATTACTAGTTTATTAATTAATATTCAATATGGCGTTAATGGAATCAATAAATATACCTCTTGGCAGCCCCATGCCAAATTTTGAACTGACTGATCCTTTTGGCAAAAAACACGCCAGTGATGATATGTATGGCTTAAAAGGGCTATTGGTCGTTTTTACATGTAATCATTGCCCGTATGCGCAAGCGGTATGGGAACGCGTGATTAATTTAGCTCGATTTGGTGAAAATAATGGCATTAATACTGTTGCAATTAATCCAAATATTAATCCGAATTATCCTGATGACGCGCCAGAAGCAATGAAAACCAAAATTAATGAGCTGGGAATATTTTTTCCGTATTTAGTTGATGAAAGCCAAAATAGCGCGCGTGAATTTAAGGCCCAATGCACACCGGATCTTTATTTATTTAATGCTGAGCATGCGCTTGTCTATCATGGATGCATTGATGATAACTGGAAAGACCCAAAAGCTGTCACTCGCCAAGAATTAAAAGAGGCGATGCAAAATTTAGTTGATGGTAAACCTATTGACGCAGCGCAAAAACCGTCAATGGGCTGCTCGATTAAATGGCGTTCATAGTAATTAGCAATTGTGATTTGAAATTTGGAATTTATGCGTGTACGTGATGTGTGTGCTTTTGTTCTGAAAGTTTTTTTAAAGCGCGCTTGCTAAAAAACTTTGGAATAAAGATTGCCGCAATTAAAGTACTAATCGGCACAGAAAGAATAATGCCGATTGATCCGGTAAGAGTTCTAACAATTTCAGTAGCGATAGTTTCCATGTTAACCACTGTACTTAAGTTATATTGCATGGTTTTATCGGCTGCGAACAGCAAAATCAATGGCATGGACGTTCCGGTATAGGCTAGAAACAAAGTGTTAACTATTGCAGAAATGTGATCAACTCCGACTTTTAAACCCTTTTTAAATAGTTCAAAAGAAGAAAGATTTTTATCTGTTTTATGCAATTCTTCTATGATCGAAAGCTGGTTGATGATGACATCATCCAAAATACCAAGAGCACCAATAATAAAGCCTGCCAAAAGCAAACCTTTAGCATTAAAACTTGGCCCAAGTAATTGAGCTAAAATCGTAGCACTCTCATCCACCTGGCCTGTTAATCTTGTTACTTCAGTAAAAATCTGAGAAAGCAGTACGGTTATAATCAAACTAAAAATCATGCTAGCCGCTCCAAGATGACTGAAATAATCAAAACCATACGTTAGGTAAATTGCTAAAAGCATAATGATCATAGCACCTATCGCGCTTATAAATACCGGATCTGCCCCACCGGCAATTTGAGGAATAATAAAATAAATGATCACTAAAAAGCTTAAGACTAAAGATATAATTGCCTTTATTCCTTTTTTTCTGCCAATTAAAAAAACCAGCCCAACAAATAAAAAAATCAAAAAGTAGATGGAATTTTCTCTAACATAATCAATAATAGCAAAATGATCCTGCCCCTGATTATCTTTATTATTTGTTAAAAGCATAACATCGCCCACTTTGTAACTTTTAGGGCCCAAAGTATTGAACTGACTTTTTTCTATGGATATGAGTTTGTCTTTCCATTCTCCTTCCAACCCCTTTAATTCGATGGTTTGCTCGTAAGTTTTTGTTCCATCATCGGCAATTACTTCCTGCCCATTGGAAATTCTAACAATTTCAGCTTTAAGAAAGTTGGCCTGTGATTCCTGAATGTTTTGACTGCTCTGGGCAATTTGCGTCTCTTGTGTAATTTGGGCATCTTGTGGATTCAAAGCTAAGGCGCTTGAAATAGGGACAAATACTGCTGCTAAAAACAAAAGACGAGTTAGAATGATTTTGGATATTTTTTTAAACATAATTTCTGAAAATGTAGCGCGCTTATGATATCCTGATTAGATTCATTATTAAAGCTTTTATTTGACTTGCAATAATATTGCGATTAGAATTAACGCAATTAAGATAAGCAATGAGTCACCAATCAGAAAAATCAGGGAAGAAACCATTAGTAAGCGTAAAAAACGTTAGATACGATTATGTTAAAGGCTATCCAGCAATAAGCGACGTTAATTTTGACGTGATGGAAGGTGATTTTATTGGAATGATTGGCCCAAATGGCGGTGGCAAATCGACCCTACTTAAAATAATGATGGGGATTCTGCCTATTCAACAGGGTACGGTCACACTTTTTGGTACAGAAATAAGAACGTTTAAACAATGGAATAAAATTGGCTACGTTTCTCAGAAAGCTACACACTTTGATAAGAGATTCCCCGCAACTGTTAAAGAAATTGTAGCTATGGGGAGAATTCAAACCAGAGGTATCTTCAATCATTTAAAAAAAGAAGATTATGCTGCGTGCAGTGATGCCCTAAAGGAAGTTGGCATGTTGGAATATGAAAATCGACCTCTTTATGAGCTTTCCGGGGGGCAGCAACAACGTGTTTTTATTGCCAGAGCCATTGCAAGTCACCCCAAATTATTGGTTTTGGATGAACCTACAATTGGCATAGACATGAAAGCTCAGGAACAATTTTATGAGCTGTTGAAAAAATTACGTCAGGAAAAGGGCTTAACGATTATTCTGGTTTCTCATGATATTGATGTAATCGCGAGCCAGGTAAACAATTATGTTTGCATCAACCAAACTCTTATTTATCATGGAGAGCCAGAGGAATTTGCAAGAAACGATTATATGCAAAAGCTATATGGAAAGAATATTCGCATGGTTTTACATGGACATTAATTTTACAGACATTAATTTTTTAGAGCGCAAAGAATGCTAAATATCTTTAATTACGAGTTCATGATCCGGGCGTTTGTGGCAGGAACAGCCATAGCAATTATAGCGCCTGTAATTGGCACATTTTTAGTTTTAAGGCGCTTTTCTTTATTTGCGGATTCATTGGCGCATGTGGCACTGGCAGGCGTAGCAATTGGCTTAATTAGTGGAATTTACCCTGTAATTACGGCTGTTATTACATGCATCATCGCAGCGATTGTAATTGAAAAATTGCGCGCACATGATCGAGTGTACGGGGAGGCGGCTTGATCATTGTTTTTATCTGGTAGTCTAGCGGTGGCGCTGGTTTTAACAAGCCTTGGGAATGGGTTTAACGTCAATTTATTTAGTTATCTATTTGGGAGTATTACGGCAGTAGAAACCTTAGATATTTATATAATTTTAGGATTAAGCGTAACGATGTTAATTTTTATTTTAGGCTTTTACAAAGAATTATTTTTTATTGCTTTTGATGAAGAGTCGGCAAAAGTAAGCGGGCTACCGGTAAAGTATTTAAATTTATTATTGATGGCACTTGCAGCAACAGTAGTATCTTTAAGTATGCGTGTGGTTGGAGTGCTGCTTATTGGAGCGTTGATGGTGGTCCCGGTTTTAACCGCATTGCAAATAGCTAAAAGTTTTAAACAAACCTTGCTGTATGCGGTAGTGGCTTCTATGTTGGCTGTATTTGTAGGGTTGATCGCTTCTTTTTACCTGGATATTATTGCTGGAGGAGCAATTGTTTTTATTGCAATCATACTGTTTATTTGCGCTTTGATTTGGGGGAACATTCGGAGCAAAGTCCAGTAAATTCCAGATAATGTGAACTGATTTGGAATTTAAATTCCTTGGCAATTTTTTGCTGTATGTGTTGCAAATTTTCGCCTTCTTCCCCCTCTACTTCTTCAACTTTTCGACATTTTTGGCAAAGAAGATAATGGTGGCACTGTGTGTCTAAAGAATTTGTGCTGCAGCGAATGTAACCGTTAACCGCTAGAACTTTATGGGCAAGCGACATTTGCTCTAGAATTTCTAATACGCGGTAAATAGTTACAACATCTGCGTGAATCTTTTGCTTTTTTAATAGGTCTCGCATCTCGTACGGGGAAAGCGCCTTATTGCTCTTGGCGAGCAAATTCACAATCATTTTGCGAGGATCGGTAATTTTAAGACCGTTGTCTTTTAGGCTATTTAAAGCGTGAGTGATGTAGGATTTGGTGGAAAGGGTGGCTATTTTGGACATTATAAATTTAGCTATATCGGGTTAATTCTAGACTAAAAATTTATTTTTTTAAAGTGTGATTATACTTAACTTTTGTCTATTTCATCCCAGATTCTTTGCTCCAGATAAAGGCCGAATTTGGTGTTGGCGGCGGCGAGTAAGCTTGGGGAAGTAATGTTTATTTCAGAAAGAAAGCCATCAATTAAATCTATTCCTGCCCAGAATATGCCTTTTTCATTAAGGAATTGCGCAACTTTTTGGGCGAGTGCGGTTTCTGTTTCAGAAAGCATCGTTTGATGCACTGTAGCGCCGCCGCCGGTATAAGCAATAAAAGAATTTTGAGGTGGCACTCTTAAGAGTGCGCCAAGGACTTTACCATTAACCAGTGTAATGCGCTTATCGCCAAGGTATACGTTATCTATAAATTTTTGAATCATCACAAAGCGTGTGCCGTTTTGGGTTAATTTCTGCAGTTTAGCCAGATCATCCTCCCAATTATTGATTTGAATGACGGAATCACCACCAAAGCCGGTCAAACCTTTTACCACTATTTTCCTATGCTGCTGCCAAAAATCATGAATTTCTTCAAGCTTCATGGTCACAATTGTTTCTACAATGTCATTTGGAAAATTAAGAATCGTAAGCTTTTCATTAAGTTCACGAACGCGCTGTGGATTGTTCACAAATCGAACTTTTGAGCCGGCTTGGTCAGGTGCTCCGGCCAAATTATCGAACATAGCCAAATGCATAAGGTAAGTTTCATCGAAGGGCGGATTTTTTCTTAACCAAATAACGTCAAATTCTTGCGCAAATTGTTCCAGAAAAGGATCCAACTGAAACGATAGTGAAGATGGATCTGTGGGCTGAGGTTGCTCCAAATCAATCGCTTGCACCTTTTGACAATTTATCTTTAAAAACTTTGAAGTTAAAAGCAAATTCTCAATGGTGGAAATGTAAATCTCGTGACCGCGTTTAAGGCCTTCTTGCATTAAAAGCGTAGAAGAATCGTTATGAATTTTGGGAAGAAGACTGGAAAGCGGATCGATAATAAAAAGATGCTTCATATTATTTTAATGCTTTAAGTTCATAACCAGAAGCCAGGCTTCCTATGCTGGCAATGACCTGATAAATTGGTGTTAGGTCGTCCTGATTTAGAGTTGGTTCCGCTAAATTTTCGTAACCAATGTTCTCATGAAAACAGGATTTTGCAAATTGCATGCCTTTGGAATTTAGGTTATCAAGCTCGCCTTTTTCTTCATTTAATCGATAAAAACCACCTACAGCTTTGTTATCCACCAGATAGATTACCGGTTCTGCCACCAGGTTTTTAACTCGCTCTACAGTCACAACTCCTTCCTGTAAAATCACACTTTTAATATCCACGCTCCCCTTGCCGCTGCGCATTTGTTTGCGATTTTGCTGATTTAATTTGCGTACATCATCACCATTATTTACGCGTATTACTGCCATTCCGTACGTACCCGCATTATTTTTAATAAAGACGGAAGGATATCCCTGTATACCATGTTTTTCATAATCTTTCGCAATTGTGGCGATCAGGTCATCAACGCCTTTCGCGACTTTTTCACGGGAGGCCTCATCGTCAAAATCGACCTCATCCAAGACCGAATAATGGCTTTCAAAAAACCAGGGGTCCAGACCCACTACCTGCGCGAACTCCTGAATCAATTCATGATAAAACTTAAAATGATCGCTTTTTTTGCGCTGATGCCAGCCAATTTCCGGGGATGGAAGTAAGTTCTCTTTTACACCCTGAAGAATTTCCGGAATGCCAATCGAAAAATCATTATTAATCACAATTTGGCATATGCGTTTATCTCCTACTGTTAAGTATTCTCCATCACGATGAATTTTTTGCAGTAGAATTTCTTCACCTTCCTGTGTTTGGAATTTATTTTCTTCTGCGGTCAAGTCAGGATTTAGTGTGCCGATTTTTACTTCAAAGCCGGCGCCATGCAGAATGTCGCGCAATTTTTTTAGATTGGAAAAATAATAAAGATTGCGGGTGTGATTTTCGGGAATTATTAACAAACATTTGGTGCCGGGGAAGAATTTATCAAAATAGTCACGAAAATATTCAGCTGCTTTACGGCCATAATTGGGGCAAAGATTATTCCAACCCGCAGGAAATAAGTTGGTATCAACTGGGACAACTTTAAAACCGGCATTGCGCAAATCAACCGAAGCATAAAGCGGCTCAGGTCCTACAATTTTTCTTTTTTCTTCTAACCAGGTGTTAATTTTGGCTTCGTTTTCTTTAAATTTTTGGAGGAAGTCCTTTAGCATGAATATTTGGTTATTTGCAGCAACATGTTACACACGAGCCATGAGATTAAAGGCTAAAGGAAAACTGTTCTAAAGTCAAAAACTAAAAGATCCCCGATTTATGAATCAGGGATCTTAAACTTTGATCTTAAATGAAAAATATTACAGCCCCATCATGCCCATGCCTGGACCAAATCCGCCACCATGGCCCCTACCAAACCCCTTTTGGTTTGTACCATCATTAAACTTTTGAATTCTTGTTTCCATGAATTTAAGTCTGGCATCTGCTTGAGCTTGGGTGATTACCCCTTTTGCAACCAGGGTTTTAAGGTGATCCTGCGTTTGCTGCTTACGGACAGCTTCCATTTTGGTCTTAAGCTGATCTTCTGTAATGCCTTTTTGCTTAGCAAGTTCAGCGATTGTTTCGCCTTTTGCCCATGCATTTTTGACCTCATCGACACTGACTCCCAAAATGCTTGCTTCTTGCGTAAACATATTAGTTTGACGTTCTGCAACTTGATCTGGAGTGAGGTTACTCATCCCAAAACCAAAACCGTGCGCAGAAGCTGTACCAATCCCCATCAGCACCATTGCCGCAAGAGGGACTGCAGCATATATTAAATTTTTTCTTTTCATGAACAATTTGGTTAAAAAATTTGAATTTAAATTCTGAAGTCCGGACTCTTCAGATTTAATAGGTATGCATAAAGCTACCTTGCACTTATTACTACAACCTGGAAAGAAATTTGTTTCAGTAAAAATATATCTCTGAATTATTTACTTCTTGCCTCCGCTAATAAACTTAAAGAAACGGCTCAATTTACCGTCACTGGTTTTTTCTTGATACAATAATTTTAAATTGTTTTCATCGAATTTCGTAAAGAAATCGTCCCAGTTAATGGGGGTTAAATTGTCACTACGACCGCGGTCAGGGAACATAATTCTAATTACACCAATTTCTCCCCCCTTATGAGTCGAACTAACAGCAGCTGGAATGCCCTCCCGTTCTTCGACCCATTTGCGTATTGTTTCGTGGTCGTTTGTGACCTTTGACTTAGAATCTGATGTGGCCATAAAAATAAATAAAAAATTAAAAAGAGTCCGAAATGAATTGGTTCCATTTCTGCAAGAACTGATTTTCTGATTTTTTAAGTACCTTAATATATAACTATATTCCTCTTAAATTTAGGAACAACTTAAAAACCTTGACTGGCTAATATAAATATTTCAGCAATAACTAAAATGTGGCAACTGGGCCTAAAAAAGTGAAAGGCGCAACATAGGGTACAGATTGCTTTTTTTGATTAGTATAGGTTATTGCTGGTTCTAAAAGCGGCTCCTCTTTGCCACTCAATAAGGAAATCTCAATTTCTTGACCTTCAATTTTGGCTCCAATCTGACAGCTTAATACAAAAATAGCTTTTTCATGGGCTAATATTGCAATTGGCTGCAAGTAGGTAAACTTAAGTTTACCTACTTCCTTTTTGTTTGCAGTCTCATATTTAACTTTTGGAGCTGATGTTCCGACTAAAGTTATTTTATTATTTATCTGGTCATTGTAATTTAAATTGCAACTTTGGACATTGCCTAACCCCTTATTACTCTCAAGATTAAAAGTAATATAATTATTTTTATTAAATGATATTGGGTTTATTGCATCCAATTCCAATTGCCAAAGTTCATTTGTTTTATTTGCTGTTAATGTTTTTCCCTGCAAAGAGGATAATGGCAAAATTATTAAATCACCATTTTGTTCTGAAGCTTGAATATTTTGCTGTGTTACATCTACATTTAATTTCCCCTGAAACAAGGTCCCCTGTCCGGTTAAAGCCATTGCCAAAACACCAAAAGCGGCCGTAAGTGTTGTCCCAACGCTTACGTAAATTTTTAGAAAAGTTTTGTTCTTTATTTGCATAATTTTGGTTATACGAAGCAAATTTACACCAGAATTTATTTTTATGCATCACTTTTTAAAAAAAATGAATGTGATATAATGCGCGCACTCTAAAATAAAATATGAACGCAGTTACAATCGAAAATCTTACCAAGAAATATAAAAGTGGAACCATGGCCCTTAAGGGCATTAATCTGGAAGTAAAGAAAGGTGATTTTTTTGGCTTATTGGGAGCTAATGGTGCCGGCAAAACAACGATTATTGGAATCCTAACCGGACTTACAAATAAAACTTCTGGAAAGGTACTTGTGCATGAATTTGATATCGACCAGAATCGTAACAAGGCTAAACAGCTTATTGGTGTAGTGCCACAAGAATTTAACTTTAATATTTTTGAGAAAGTTATTGATATTGTGGCAACACAGGCAGGATACTTTGGAGTGCCACGCGCTGTGGCCTTAAAAGATGCGGAAGTAATTTTAAAAGCACTAAATTTGTGGGAGAAACGCAATCAAGCAAGCCGCACTCTTTCTGGCGGGATGAAAAGAAGATTGATGATTGCCAGAGCATTAATACACCATCCCCAACTGCTTATTTTAGATGAACCGACTGCGGGCGTAGATGTGGAGCTAAGGCATGAAATGTGGCAATATCTCCGAGAATTAAACGAAAATGGCACAACCATATTACTAACTACACATTATTTAGAAGAAGCTGAACAGCTCTGTAAAAATATAGCAATAATCAAAGAAGGAGAAATTGTTAAAACTGGGTCCGTGAAAGATTTGATTCAAACACTGGAACAACAAACTTATGTTGTGGCTGTAGATAAAGTGAATATAGACGCTAAAATTAAAGGTTTTGATTTAAAGGTAGTAGATGAAACGACTTTAGAAATCAATTTGGGTTTAAAGCAAAATGTGACAGATTTAATTGGATTGCTACAAAATAATGGCATGACTGTTAAAGATTTTAAACCAAAGGGAAATAGGCTGGAGCAGCTTTTTTTACATATATTGAAGAATCACAATAACCATGAAGCTTAAAAATAACTGGATCGCTTTTTATACTATTGTTCGCAAGGAAGTTGTGAGGTTCTTGCGTATTTGGACACAAACCTTATTGCCGCCTCTTATTAATCAATCACTTTATTTTATAATTTTTGGCGCTTTTATCGGCTCACAAATTAAAAATATACACGGGATTCCTTATATGTCTTTCATCGTGCCGGGACTGGTGATGATGGCAGTAATAACAAGCTCTTTTGCGAATGTGGTAAGTTCATTTTTTGGCGCAAAGTTTCATAGAAATGTGGAAGAAATTATGGTTTCTCCCACTCCAAACTGGACTGTGTTGGCCGGTTTTACGGCTGGAGGAGTGCTTAGAGGCGTTTTAGTTGGTTCAATTATTTTGACGGTCTCCGCATTTTTCACGCATTTGAGCATTTTTAACCTTGGTGTAATTGCTGGCTTTATTGTTTTAACTTCGCTGGTGTTTGCACTGGGAGGATTTATTAATGCTATTTTTGCTACAAAATTTGATGATATTAGCATCTTTCCAACTTTTGTTTTAACACCTTTAACTTATTTTGGTGGTGTTTTTTATTCAATTAAAGACCTACCACCATTTTGGCAAAATCTATCTAAACTAAACCCAATCCTTTATATGATTGATGGCTTTAGATACGGTTTTTTTGGTAGCGCTGACGTAAATATTGGAATTAGTGCAACCATTTTAGTTGGCTTTACCATAATATTAAGCGTAATTGCTTTGACTATGCTAAAGCGAGGAACGGGGCTTAGGAATTAATTAATAATTTGGGTTGGGGTTTAACTACAGCGTGAATTTTTCGTAGTGAATTTTATTAGATTTAAACTGAAGTGATTTTAATGTATCCAAAATACTATCGAGCATTGGGGCTGGTCCACAAAAATATACTTCTCTTTGATTTAAATCATGCACCAGTCTACTAATTTTTTCTTGATCAATTCTGCCTTTTTCGCCTAAATAATCAGCCTGGCTGCTCATAATGTAATGAATTGGAAAATGATGTTGTTTAGATAAAAGGTCTAGTTCCTTTTTAAATATAAGCTCGGATTCGTTTTTACAGTTGTATAGTAAAACCAAATTTG
>CAZOQT010000025.1:10624-16410 GCA_964582265.1 uncultured Candidatus Peribacteria bacterium | reverse complement strand
TGGGCGAGTGGCGGAACTGGCAGACGCGTGCGACTCAAAATCGCATTCCAGCAATGGAGTGAGAGTTCAAGTCTCTCCCCGCCCACCAGAGTTTAATAATTCTTAAAATGAAACTTGCAATTGCAAAATTACTGAGTGCTTTTTTAAGGCTGTATTTTATTTGTAAATATGGAAACCGTGTTACGTGGGGGCAAGGCGTAATCTTAAATCACAGATTCAAATTTAGTGGCAAAGGAAGATTGATTATTGGGGAAAACGTGAATTTATGGAGTCATAAAGAACCAAATGAGTTTTTTACTTTTTCAAAAGATGCCGTTATAAAAATTGGCAATAATTGCCGTTTAAATGGCGTTACGATTCAGTCGCGTAATTCTGTTACTATCGGAAATGACTGTTTGCTTGGTAGTACAATGTTAATTGATAATGATTTTCACTCAATATATTTTGAGCGCAGGAATAATCCTTTGGCTATTAAATCGGCTCCAATTGTAATCGGAAATCGCGTTTGGGTAGCCGGGCAATCTGCAATTTTAAAGGGTGTAACTATAGGTGATGAAAGCGTAGTTGGCTTTAGAGCGGTTGTAACAAAGACAGTGCCGGCAAAAAAGGTGGTGGCTGGCAATCCGGCCCAGATAGTAAAAGAAATCGAATAGAATTTAGAGATGATTTTTTAGTTTTTGTGCTAAGCTTGAGCCGATTGCACTTATTAGTTCCTCGTCGGGTGCGTTCTTTATTCCATCAACTGAGCCGAATTTTTTTAAAAGCAGCCGTTTTTTTTCTGGGCCAATGCCTGGTAATGTGTCCAGTACTGAGCTCATTGTGGCTTTATCCCTCAAGCTCTTGTGGTATGTTACCGCAAATCTATGCGCTTCATCTCTGATGTGCTGAATCATGTGTAAGATTGGGTCACTTTTTTGCAGTTTTATGGATTCACTTTCGTTAGGTCTAAATAGTTCCTCCTCTCTTTTGGCAATTGAAATTATGCTTAGCTTCAATCCATATTTATTCATGGCTTTTACGGCTGAACTAAGCTGCCCTTTACCGCCATCAATAATGATTAAATCTGGGATTTTTTTAAAGGAAGAATCTTCCGCATATTTATTTTTATCAAAAACCAAATAGGTTTCTTCGTCCCTTATCGTAAATTCGTCCGGTATTTTTTTTATTGTTTCAAAACCTAATTCTTCGAATTTTTGCTGAGTGGAATTACTAACTGAAGCATATATTCTAGAGACCTTGTATTTTTCTAACAACTTTCTTAAAAGCAAATTTATATCAAATGTCTCAATGGTGTTGATTTTTTCTATCAGTGTTTTTTTGCCAGCAAAAGTATTTATTTGGCAATGTCCAATTTGTTTTTTTTCTTTTTCTATAAGCCAGAAATCCTTTTCTGGGAGTGCTTCAAAATTTAGTGTTTTTTTTAATTCTTCTAGTTCATTTTTCTTAGGCTTTCTAATTTTGAGATTTTCCAGATTAAGAGACGGTTTAAGATACTTCAATCTTCTAGTTAGGGCTTCTTCCATTGATGCAAAGTCGTCCGGAGCGCCCGCTTCTTCTTGATGAAGTTTAAATTTCCGATAGTCATCTTTTTTTGGAAAACCATTCTCAAAAACTGTCATACTGGCTACTGTTTCTTTTCCCGAGAAATGTGAGATATCGTAGCATTCCAGCCTCTTGGGGATTTTGGGTAAGCCCAATATTTTCTGCAAGCCTTCAAGTGCCTTTGTGCGGCCTTCCTTTTCTGCACCTTGCCATTTAATTTGGCTTTGCTTTGCAAAACTTTGAGCGTTCGCGAGGGAAAGCTCCAGTAGGTGATTTTTCTTGCCTCTTTCGGGAATAATTATACTTACTTTTTGTCCTTTAACTTCACTTAGCCAAGCTTCAATTATGTCTGGCTCCTCAATCTGGTGAGGCAAAAGGATCTCCTTTGGTAAATTGGTAGCTTTTTCATAATATTGCTCTAGAAATGCGCTCAGTGCTTCCTGATCTTCCGTTTCATGATCAGTTTGTGCCTTAAAAATAAAGTTTTCTTGACCAATTAACTTGCCGCTTCTTAGCTGAAATAAGTTAAAATACACTTTGTCATCTTGTTCTACGTAGTTAATAATGTCCAAATCCTTTTGATGCGGATCGCTGATTCTTTGTGGCTCAATAATTTCTTCAACCGAATTTAGACGGTCACGAATTGCTGCGGCGACTTCAAACTTCTTTTCGCTTGCTGCCTTGTACATGTCTTCCTTTATTTTTTCTACAATCGCTTCATGCTTTCCTTCTAAAAATTCAATGACCTGGTCAATCATCTTTCTGTACACTTCAGGATTAACTGATGCTACGCAAGGGCCAATGCAATGCCTAATGTGGTATTGCAATTGGCTTTCTGATAAAGTCTTTTCCGGTTTTGCGCCTGTGTGAGTTCCGTAGTCAATTGCCAGCTCACAATTTCTGAATGGGAATACTTTTTTTAAAACTTTAAGTGTTTTGATTACTTTATGACCCGCAGTCTTAGGGCCAAAGTAGCGTGCCCTGTCTCTTGCTACTTGTCTAACCAAATAAATGCGAGGGTAAAGTTCCTGAGTCGTTATTTTAATGTATACATAGTTTTTATCGTCCTTCATTAGAACATTATATTTTGGCCTGAGTTCCTTAATTAAATTTGTCTCTAGCAGCAAGGCCTCAAGTTCGGTTTTTACAACTATGTATTGAATATCTGCAATTTGTTCAACCATTTTCTGTGTGCGCATTGGTTTATCAATCGTGTTTTGAAAATAGCTTGAAACACGATTTTTTAAATCTTTTGCTTTTCCCACATAAATGACTGCTCCCTCTTTATCTTTCATCTTATAAACTCCAGGTTGATGCGGAATGTTTTTTAAGATGTGATTAAGGTATGTTTGTAGATCTGTCGTTTTTTCCATTTTAGCTTGATTATTTCGTGCTCGAGTATAAGCTCTTTTTGAATTATTGTTAAATTTTTTATGGCTTTTAAGGAATTAAATTATGTAAAAGCGGCTACATATCCTGCGCTTATTTTTTTTGAGCAATTTGGTAGGCCATTGACATTGGATGAAATTTTTCAGTTTCAGTCTAGGGGGATGCAACTTAGCAAGGATCAGATCTTGGATTCGATTAGTGAAGACAGTAATCTGTTTTCAACTGATGGGTATTTTTGTTTTTATGATAATAAAAATTCGATTTTGAATTTTCAGGAACGGCAAAATATTTCAAAAAAATTTTGGAGGCGTTGTGAGTTTTTTTTGCCTTTTATTAATTTATTGCCGTTCGCGGAAATGGTTGCTGTCTGTAATACATTAGCTTTTGATTCATCGTATGAGGATAGTGACATCGATCTTTTTATTGTAACTACTCCCGGAAGAATTTTTACCGCAAGAACGCTTGTTACTATTTTGTTTACTCTTTTGGGTGTTCGTAGGCATGGTCACAGAGTATCAGGGCGATTTTGTCTAAGTTTTTTTATTGCAAGGGATGGTCTTAATATTCAGTCAATCGGGCTAAAAGAAGATATTTACCTGCCTTTTTGGATTAAAACATTGAAGGTAGTTTATGGTAAGCCCTTATTCCTGGAATTTATTAAAGATAATAGTTGGATTAATCAGTACTTTGCAAGTCCGGTACAGTTAGATGAAAGTCATTTATTATCTAAGCCCTGGTTTTCTTTTATAGGTAGGGCGCTGCGTTTTGTACTGGGCGGTAGATTTGGTGACTATGTGGAAAACAAATTATCTAAAATTAATTTACGGAGGTATCAAAAGAATATGTTAAATTTTAATGAAAATTCATCAATTATCGTGAATGATAAAATTTTAAAATATCATAATGTGGATCGCAGGGTAGAAATAACTAAAAAATTTAGAGCGCGATTGGAGTCTCTATTGTCGAAATAAGGTGTTTCAATGATTTGATTCTCAATCAGTCCTTCTTGGATTTTTTTGAGTTGCGTCCTGGTGCTTGACTTGCGTATACCATTTTTATGGATGTGCCTGTGAAATTGTATTTTTTACGCATTTCATTTTCCAAATATCTTCTATATGAAAAATGTAGTGCTTTGGCATCGTTAACTTTAAATACAAAAGTTGGAGGTTGTGTATCGGTTTGAACAAGAGAATAGATTTTTGCTTTTGTAGGGCCAACTTTTGGAGGCAGGTGCTTAAAGATTGTTTCTTTCATAAAGCCATCCAGTTCGTCATCATTAATTTTTCTAGACCTTTCTGTTTGTATTTGTTCAGAAATTTCAAGTATTTTTTCGATATTGATTTTGTTTAAAGCGGACACAAAAATAACTGGAGCCCAAGGCAAGAAATCAAATTTATTCTTAAGTTTCCATAAAAATCTGCTTTCATCTTCATGGCGGTTCTTCATCAAATCACTTTTGTTTACAATAAGAATAAGGCCTTTGCCAGCTTCTGTGATATAAGCTGAAATGTGCTGGTCTTGCTTGGCAATACCCTCTTCAAAATTCAAAATTAAGCAGGCTATGTCTGTTCTTTCTACTGCTTCAAGTGAGCGCAGCATGCTTATTTTTTCCAAACCTTTTTCTATTTTACCTCTCCTGCGAATGCCGGCTGTATCAATTAAATTAAATTTTTTGTTTTGCCATTGAACCTCTATGTCTATTGCGTCGCGAGTTGTTCCGGCAACAGGAGAAACGATTAATTTATCCTCACCTAAAAGCGCATTTACCAATGAGGACTTGCCCACATTCGGTCTGCCTAAAAAGCAAATATTTGTTACGTCACCTTTTGTTACTTTTTTTGATTTACCCTTTTTCCATCCTTCTTTTTTTAATTTCTTTTCAAGTTGAACAATTAAGTCATCAACGCCAACTTTGTGGATCGTTGAAATGTATAATGGTTCGCCAAAGCCAAGCTTAGAAAAATCTTCCATTTTTTCTGCTACTCTTGGATGGTCGTACTTATTGGCAATTAACATGATCGGTTTATGGGTTTTTCTTAGTACCTGTGCGGCTTCGTAGTCATTTGCTGTCAGGTTTTCGCTTGCATCTAAAACGAACAAAATAAAGTCTGCCTCGTTCATGGCAAGTCTAGCCTGACTTTGAACATCGGCTTCAATATTTTCTTTTTTTCCATATTCCATCCCACCTGTGTCCACCAAGATCACCGGTAGTTCATTAATTTCAGTATGAAAATAGATACGGTCGCGGGTAGTCCCGGCGATGTCTGATGTTATTGCTACTCGTTTTTGAATAAGGCGATTAAATAAGCTTGATTTACCGACGTTTGGTCGGCCAATAATCGCTACAATGGGAATGTTATGATCGTGTTTACTATCCATGACTTGGTTTTGGCTAAATTCTGGCTTATAGTACAGATGTTTTATTAAACTTACAATTTGAAATGTCAAAAATTTCCGAAAATGTTAAAGAATTTAAGCGAAAAATTGAAAGCATTTGCCTGAAATGTAACATAAATCCCGGTGATATTACTGTTCTGGCTGCGACAAAATATGCCAATGTTGATGAAATTAATGAGGCAATTTCTGCGGGAATTACTAATATTGGAGAAAATAAAATCCAGGATGGTGTTAAAAAATTCCCTGCGATCTTGCCTGTGAAAAGGCACTTCATTGGTCATTTGCAAACTAATAAAGTGAAAGATGCTGTGAAATTATTTGATCTGATTGAATCTGTGGATAGCTTGAAATTGGCAAAAAAAATAAACGATGAATCTTTAAAATTGGGCAAGAAGACTCAGGTTTTGCTTGAGGTTAATATTTCCCGAGATCCAAATAAATTTGGCTTAAAGCTGGAT
>CAZOQT010000025.1:0-10614 GCA_964582265.1 uncultured Candidatus Peribacteria bacterium | reverse complement strand
AAATTCTAGTTCCCGAAGTCATGAAATTGCCCAACGTGATTTTTTGCGGATTGATGTCGATTGTTCCATTTGCGGAGAATTTAAATGAGGTTAGACCATATTTTAGAAGGATGAAAGATTTGTTTGATAAGTTTGCAGAGCGTGATGCTAACGTAAAAATTTTATCTATGGGAATGAGTAACGACTACATGGTGGCAATTGAAGAAGGTGCAACAGAGGTGAGGATTGGCAGTTTGCTTTTTAAGAATTAATTGTAAGACATAGGCAGTTTATGATAAGATTCACATGGTTTTTTGATTAAATTTATGAAAAAAACAACAACAAAATTTTTATTGGTTTTAGCTATAATTTCATTCTCTATACAGCCCGTAATGGCGGCGGAGCCCAAGACAAGCAATTGTTCAGGGAGTTTTACTTTGCTGCCTTGTACAGATAAGAGTATGGATGAATGTAATAGCTATGTGGATGAGTACTTAGCGACTGGGACGTTGCCGGGGTTAAATAAAAAGGCGCAAGATGCCAGTAATAAATATGCAGATGCGGGTACTTCTTATGAGAAAGCTACAAATGAACTTAAGTCGTTGAAAGACCAATCTGAGCAATTAATAACTGATATGAAGACGTGTGCAAATGATAAGGTCGCTCACCCAAATGGAGCAGCAGATCCTGCTTGTGTTGCATTGCAAAACCAGTATAAAGAAGTTCAAAATGATATTGTTGACGCTCAGGCCGCTTTAGAAGACGCAACGGACAATTTAAATGGCGCAAAAAATGCTTCTAATGCAGCAGATGAAAATGCCGGCTCACTTAACGGCAACCGCGATGACCTTCTGGCCTGCGCCGTAAAAACTGGCCGCATGGATTTGGCGTTGGTTCCATACTACATTACTTACATGATTAATTTTGCCTTGGGGTTAATTGGCTTAATTAGTGTACTTTTTATTGTTATTGGAGGATATAGATACGTAATTGGAGGTCTTGGTGAAGATAAAGAAAAGGGTAAAAAGACTATCTCTCACGCGCTAATGGGCATGGGCGTTGCCCTGCTTGCATGGTCACTTGTAAATATTATTCTTAAAGCTATTACAGGCTAATTATGAAAACAAATATTTTTAAAAAGACATTCGATAAAACAAAGAAAAAACTTGCTAAAATCACAGATGGTTTGAGTAAAATGAGGCAGCGAGCAATTCAAGAAAATGATCCGGATAAAGCAGAATCTTTCCCTAAGGGACAAAAGCAAAATGAAAAAATGGTGGTGGAAATTTCACCTGCAAGTATGGCCAAAAGCACCGCAATTGTTTTATTACTAATTTTGCTTGCTTACTTTTTGAATCAGATTAGCGGGATATTGGTTGTGTTTTTTGTGGCATTTTTGTTTTCTGCTGCGCTTCATCCAATGGTTAGCTATTTACAGTTTCGCAAGTTGCCAAGAAGTGTTGGCGTTTTGCTCATATATCTTTTGATTTTTTTAGTTTTTGGTTTATTGCTGTCACATTTGGTGCCTTTAATAGTAAGCCAAATTTATGACATTGCCAGGGCAGTTGGTCAGTTTATTCAGGATTTGGCAATGGGCAAAACGCAGCTCCCCTTTTCTGCTCAGCTGAAGCCTTATATTGATCAGTTCATGCAGACTTTGGATTTAAAAACTGCTGCTGCGCAAATACAAACAACGTTAACTTTAGTGGCTACGCAGCTTTATAATATTTCATTTGGTCTTATTAATGTAATTCTGGTGCTAGTACTAACATTCTTTATGACTGTGGAAGAAAAGTCTATGGAGCAATTCTATCTTTCATTGTTTCCTTCAAAATATGGCCAATATATAACTACTAGACTTGGTGTTATGAAAGAAAAGATTGGCTACTGGTTAAGAGGCCAGATTTTGCTTTCCATTATCGCTGCGTTGCTAAGCTATGTTGGGTTATTGATTTTAGGTGTTCAATATGCACTGACGTTGTCTGTAATTGCTGGTATTTTTGTAATTATTCCCGTTGTTGGTAGAGTTTTTGCGTGGGCATTAACTATGCCAATTGTGCTTAACCAATCCCCGATTTTGGCTTTATGGGTTTCCATTTATTATTTCATCCTTCAGCAAATAGAAGTTAATATTTTGGCTCCTTATGTAATGAATAGAGTAATTGGTTTGAGCCCTATAATAATTATTTTTGCAATGATGGTTGGGTATCAGTATTTGGGAATTTTGGGACTGGTAATTTCTATACCAATTGCTACAACTGTTGGCATCTTTGTTAAAGATTATTTGGAAAGGACTAAATAATTAAACTATTTTATTTGGCCCTGCTTAATTTTCCTACTAACAAATGATAGGTACTCAAAGACATAAAATAGTACTTGGCCTGCAACAAAGCCGCCAATTATACCCAGAAGAATCACTAAGCCTAGAGGATAATTTTTAGTAGTAACTGTTGTTGAAAATACGCCCAAAGTAAATCCGTTCTGTGTTTGAGCGTTGTAGTTTTCTAGTTGTTCTTGTAATGCATGTTTGATTTCTGAACTAAGATTTGTTGCTTCTTCACGTGTGTTTTTTTCATATTCAACAATCAGGTTTTGCTTTTCTTGTTTTCTTGCGCTTATTCCCGTTGGATCGTTAGAAATTTTTGACAAGAAAGACGGGTCTTTAAACCAGCCTTGAATGGTTTCAGTGAATTGATCTGCCGCTTGAACAGCTTCAAGTAAACTCGTGTTTTGATTGTTTTGCTTTGCCCCAATGTTAATAAATACAGTGGCCTGGTAAACTGTCTTGTTTTTTATGACGCCAAATACACCGGCGCTAATTGCGACTAGAATTGTCACTATTAAAATTGACTTCCAGTTACGGAATAAAAATCCTATGTAGTTAAATTGTTCCATGATGAATAAATTAATGCATATCGGTTACCCAGTTGTCCCATTTTTTCTCGATAAATTCAAGTAATTTGTCGTTAAAATTCCTAAGATCAAACTTTTGTGCATGTTCTTGAATTTCCTGATGATTGAATTTCATCTTAATAAATTTTTCTACAGCTCCCTTTAAGGAAACGGTATTCTGCTCATCAAAAAATATGCCTGTCTTTTTATCTATAACGGTTTCAAGTGCTCCCCCTTTGTTATAGGCAATTATGGGGCAACCTGATGCCATTGCCTCCAATGGGATGATCCCAAAATCTTCAACTTGAGGAAAAATAAGTCCTTTTGCAGTACTATAAAGTTCGGCTAGTTTGTTGTCTGAAACTCTTCCAAGAAACTCAATATTTGGATGCGCCATTTGTTTCAACTTTTTGTAAGCTACTCCAGTGCCTACAATTTTCAGTGGTAATTTTAAATCATTAAACGCTTCAATTATTAGATCGAATTTTTTGTATGGAGTTAACCTGCCTACAGCCAAAAAGAAATCCTGTCGACTGGGTACCAATTTGAATTTATCCGCTTCTACAAAAGGATATATCACGCTGGATGGCCTGCGATAATATTTGTGTATACGATTCTGGATGTGTTTTGAATTCGCAATAAAATAGTCTACTCTATCTGCACTTAGTCGATCCCACAACCTTATTTTGTGCATAAAAATGGGAGCAATCTTCTTAACAAGGTTATTTGTTTCGTACTCATTAATGTATTTATGACTGTTTTCCCAAGCGTAGCGCATTGGTGAATGGCAGTAACAAATGTGCAGTGTTTGTGGTTTTGTGATTATACCTTTTGCGCAAGAATGAGAACTTGAAATAACTATATCGTAGCTGCTTAAATCAAATCTCTCAAAGGCATGCGGCATTAATGTTAAGTACAGTTGATGTTTTTCTTTGGCAAAAGGAAGATGCTGCAAATATGATGTATTGATCATTGCATTTTCAAAACCTTTAACCTTTTGCGGATTATAAATTGATGTGTAAATTGGTGCTTTTGGAAAAAGACGGTGGAGTGCCAAAATGACCTTTTCCGCTCCTCCGCTGCAAGTTAGCCAGTCACAAACTATCGCTAATTTAATGTTTTTTAATGACATCAATAATTACTCAAAAGCATTTTTGATGATACGAATTTTTTGCGTTTGAGTAAAGCTTAAAGTTAATCTTTCTTTTCTTTAAGCTTGATTAATTTTGAAATAGAAATGGAGTTCTTTGGGAATAAGTTACCAAGAATCTTGGCATAGATGCTGTTGTTGTTCATGCTGTCGATTGCTCTACTTTTAAAAAGCTGTACAACTTTATTATCGGGATCTCTTTCCAAAAGCCTTTCGCAGATATGGATAACGTCTACGTATTTTTTATCTTTAAACCACATGCCAAGTAGCTCAATTACAACGTCCTCATCTGACTTGGCCATGCTGGATTGGCGCATGTTATCTATATCGTTAATCAAGACCAGGCGCCCAGTTTTTTGTTTTAAAAGAAGTCTAAGCAGGCCGTATCCAAGGCACACAAATATAACTACGGGGATGATTTGATTCAGCTGTAGCAAGAAATCAAAAATTGCATGAAAAAGTATGGCAATGGACAAACCTTTTAAAATTGTAGTTTCTTTGAAAGCCTCTGATTTTGAATAATTGAAAATTCTGGCCAAGGCATTTTGAAAATAATGTTTTTGACCAGCGATCTCTGACTGCTCCCTTATGTCTAACGAAAACTTTGCTATTCCATAATAGTATCCAAAAATTCCGGAGAATATTAAGTGAGCGCAGGTCGTGAAGATTGATCTAAATAAATATGCCACAAAAAGTTGCTGCACTCCCAGATTTGTCCAAATATGATAAATGTAGAAAATATTTTCTATAAATGAAAAACCTAGTGCGGACACAAGACTAAATTGGATCGATTCGTTAATCGTTTCGATTAGCAAATATCTTTTATCTATAAACCTTATAATCGCCTGCTTAACTATTTCTTCTGTAATGCCGACACTTATAAATAGAAAAATGTAATTCAAATTCTGGTTATTGATGTTCTCCTGCAAAAAATTAACAATACTGAATTGCGGGAATAAATTTAAGAAATACTGCATTGCAAAAATCGGGATCACTGTTAGTGTCCCCGTCAGAAAAATTATTAATTGCAAAAGTCTTCTCTTTGTCTTTTTAAATATGACGCTTAACCAGATAGCAGCCGGTACAAGTGCTAAAATCCCTGATGATATATATAAGGTGATTGTGCTGTCCATAATCTAATTGTTAGTTTTTGATTACGCAGCAAGGCCTTTTAATAGTGCAAATTTACCTTCGTCCAAGGTTGAGTATGTATTGATTAATTGAGTTAAACCAACAACCTGAAGTATGTCTAAAATGTTACTCTTTGCTTTTGCGATAACTATTTTGCCGCCTGCTTCTGCTATTTTACCGTACCAATCGGTTAAGTAGCCTACTGCTTTGCTGTTCATGTATTCCAACTCTTCAAAATCAAATAACAGATAAAGATTTTTTGGATTCTGTTCTATTAAGCTGTAAATAATTTTTGCTTTTTCATCTACGTTGCTTTCATCAAGTTGCCCTTGAAACTTCACCAACTTTACGATCTGATTTTGAGTTGTAGCTGGAATATCTTCTACGTTGATATTGATTTGTGTCATAACTTTTTTATTAGTAATTAATAATTATATAATGAAGAGTGCGGCGCATTCAATTAAGCACCAGGTGTGTTGGATCAGAATTTTGAGCTTGCTCCTTGAATTTTGGGTCATTTAAATATTTTTTTACCCTGACTAATAAGCCACCGTCTTCAATATCTATAAATTCCATTTCATCTGTCCATTCAGCCACGATCTTTGATAAGCCACGGCCTCGAATTCCTTTATGTACGTAGTTTGGTTGCCTTCGCTCATTAATTAATTGCTTCAGGTCGTTTGCTTTAACTTTATTTGTTCCATTATTTTTATCTTCCACAAGTATTTCAATGCTTTCGTGAGGATTGCTAATAAAGGTGATTTTTATGTCATCGCCGGGCGCTGTTCCATGCTCAATTGCGTTGTTGCATAATTCATCAACGACTGACTGGAATCTAAATGCCCATTGTTCGGAAAAATCTGTCATATTTTTAATCAAGTTCAAAGTAAAATCTCTGATTCCAGACATAAAATATGCATTCGACGGAAGAGTAATTTTGATTTTTGTGGGTTTATTTTCTAGGTTTTTTGTATCCATATTAGTACTAAATATTCATAATATTTTAGCATTTTTTTACTACTTTGGTCAAATATGCTTGCTTTTTGGCCTAATTTACTATAAATTTTCGCTGCTTATTTCAAGTTTACCTTTGATTGCGCTGTCCTCCCATTTATGGGTTAAGCGCGAGATGAAGAGGTAAATTAACCCCAAGGATATATGAATCAATCCGTCGTAAAAGAAATGTTGGACAATGCTGTCCACTTTGGCCATAAGACCCAAAAATGGAATCCAAAGATGAAAAAATACCTATTTGGAGCAAGGAATGGAGTCCACATTTTTGATTTGGAGAAAACACAAGAAGCTTTAGATAAGGCTGTAGATTTTTTAAAAACAAGTGCGGCAAGTGGTAAAACTATTCTTTTTGTTAGTACAAAGCCTCAAGCTGCTCATTTAATTAAAGAAGTAGCTGAAGCTACACATATGCCTTATGTAGTTCACAAGTGGATGGGTGGGTTACTCACGAATTTTACTACAATGAAGCAAAGAATCCGCTATTATAAAAATCTTAAAGATCAAGAAAAAACTGGAGGTTTTGGCAAGTATACTAAAAAGGAAGCTGTTGTTTTAAGAAAAGAAATCGAAAAACTTGATACTGCACTGGGCGGTGTAAGCGATTTGGAAAGACTACCTGATATCGTTTTCTTGGCAGATGCTGTTCGTGATCGCATTGTGGTTAAGGAGGCAAACAAGGTTAAGGTGCTTGTGGTAGCAATCGCAGACTCTAATGCTGATCCAGATGGAATTGCATATCCAATCCCTGGAAACGATGATGCTGTTAAGTCTCTTACATATTTGCTTCAGAAAGTTAAAAGTGCTATTTTGAGTGGGAAGGGTGCTAAAAAATAACCTTTATCATAATGCTTGATAACGTTCAATCTTCTCCTGAAAATAATGGAAATTCCCAGGCACAAACAACACAACCGTTGGTTCAAGGTTCGGAAGGGGTGAAACTTGAAAGTTCTGTATCTACAAGCCAGCCAACTGTTGTCCAACCTGCTGTTGACGCAAATGAGAGGCTTTGGGGTGCGCTAAGTTATGTTCCTTTAATTGCACTTCTTGCGCTTATTGTTAAGCCGCAAAGTAATTTTATTAAGCTTCATGCTAGACAAGGTTTATTGTTGATGATTTTACTTTTGGGTAGCACTTTGCTTTTGCCAATTGTGTTTTGGCCACTTGGATTTATTTTCAGCAGCGTCCTGGATTTGCTGTTGCTTCTTATTTACATGGGCTATTCTGTACTTTCAGTTTATTCTGCGTACCTTTCTTTTATTGGAAATTGGTGGAAAATACCTTTTTTGGGGGATATTGCAGAAAAACTTCCTGTTAATAAATTTACCGAATTAGCAACTCAAGCTATTACTGGGCAGCAGACTCCATCTGTCCAAGATCAGTCTAACAATTCTACTGACGGAAAAGCTCAATCGTAAATATTTAAAATTATTTATTTATAATATAACCTTTCATTGAAATGGCAGTTACACTTGACCAAATTAAGGAACTTCGTGAGATTACAGGCGCATCGATGATGGCCTGCAAAAAGGCTTTAGAAGAAAATAGTGGTGATTTAAATAAGGCAATTGATCATTTAAGAAAGAAAGGTGAAGCAAAGGCTGCGGAAAGAAGCGAAAGATCAACAAGTCAGGGTGTAGTTGTGTCTTATGTTCATGGAAATAATAGAGTTGGTGTACTTTTGCAATTAGGATGTGAAACTGATTTCGTTGCAAAAAATGAAGAATTTCAGAATATTGCCAAGGATATTGCGATGCATGTGGCTGCAATGAATCCGTTGGTACTTTCTCCTGATGATGTTTCTCATGAATTGGTAGAAAAAGAACGTGAAATTTGGCATCAGCAATTAAAAAATGAAGGAAAAAACGATAAGATGATTGAAAATATTTTAGTTGGTAAAGAAAAGAAATTCCGTGAAGAGAACGCTTTGTTAAAGCAAGCTTTTGTTAAGAATCCTGATTTGACGATTGAGGGTTTGCTTACTCAAGCAATTACAAAAATGGGAGAAAATATTAAAATTGTACGCTATTCTCGTTTTTCAGTTTAATTTTAATTAATGAAGGAAAATTTTAAGAGCATCGAAGAAGCAATTAATGACATAAAAAGTGGGAAGATGATTATTGTAACTGACGATGAAGACCGTGAAAACGAGGGTGATTTGATTATGTCCGCCGAGAAAGTTAGGCCACAGGATATTAATTTTATGGCACTAAATGGCAGAGGTTTAATTTGTGCGCCAGTTTCTGGAGATGTTGCTGATAGACTTGACCTTTATTTGGTTGCAAAAAAAAACACTGAAGCATTTAAAACAAATTTTACAATTTCTGTAGATTATAAAATTGGCACTACTACCGGAATATCTGCTTCTGATAGAGCAAAAACTATTAGGGCTTTGGCCGATGAAAATTCTAATCCGTCAGACTTTGCGCAGCCAGGGCACGTCTTTCCTATTAGAAGCAGCAACAACGGGGTAATTGAAAGGCCAGGGCATACAGAAGCAACAATTGATTTGATGAGACTTTCTGGGCTTAAGCAGGTTGGCGTTCTATGCGAGATAGCAGAAGAAAGTGGAGAAATGGCCCGCTTGCCTTTCTTGTTGGAATTTGCTAAAAAATATAAACTTACTTTAATTTCTATAAAAGATTTAATTGAATACAGAAATACCCAAAATAAATCAAAATGGAATTAAAACAAAGCTTCAAAGAATGGTAGATGCTAATTTGCCTACGAGTCTTGGTAAATTTCATATGTATGTTTTTCAAGACGAGTTAAGTAAAGAACATTTAGCATTTGTATTGGGTGATCCTAGTAGTGCTAAAAATAAAGAACCTGCCCTGGTCAGAATTCACTCTGAATGTTTAACGGGTGATGTCTTTGGGTCTCTTAGATGCGATTGTGGACCTCAGTTAAAGGCAGCCATGAAACAAATAAATAAGGCTGGATGTGGAATTTTGCTTTATTTAAGACAAGAAGGTCGCGGAATCGGTTTGATAAATAAGCTCAAGGCTTATCAATTGCAAGATTTAGGCTATGATACTGTTGAAGCTAATAAGGAATTAGGCTTTGGGGCTGATGAAAGAAACTTTGAAATTGCGGCCATAATGTTAAAGGAGCTTGGTGTTAACAAAGTAAGACTCTTAACTAATAATCCGCAAAAAATGAAAGAGTTGGTTGATTTGGGAATTGAAGTTACTAGGCGCATGCCGATTGAAATGAAGCCAAACAAAGTTAATAAGGGGTACCTTTTAACTAAGAAAAAACGATTAGGCCATTTGCTTGACCATGTATAAAAAAAATTTGGCTGAGGATTATATTTTCATGGAGCGAGCTCTAAAACTTGCGGCAAAGGCTAAAGGCAAAACTTTCCCAAATCCGTTAGTAGGAGCGGTTTTTGTGAAAGATGGCAAAATTATTGCTGAAGGTTTTCATAAAAAGGCTGGGGGGGCACATGCGGAAGTTGAGGCGCTCAGATCTTTAAACCCAAGTGACACCGATGGGGGCACTTTGTATGTTACTCTCGAACCATGCGCCCATTACGGGAAGACTCCTCCATGTGCAATTTTTTTGATCAGTATGGGCGTGAAGCATGTAAAGGTAGCCATGCGTGACCCTTTCCCGCTTGTTGATGGGAAGGGTATTGAAATTTTAAAAAGGCATGGAGTTAAGGTGGAGGTTGGCTTACTTAGGAAAGAGGCGGAAACGTTAAATGAGTCATTTCTATTTAACATAAAAGCCAAAAGGCCATTTGTAGTTGCCAAGCTGGGAATGAGTTTAGATGGAAAAATTGCTAATAGAGATGGAAAATCAAAATGGATCACGAATGAAAAATCCAGAAAAGAAGTACATAAGTTAAGAAGTAGTGTTGATGCAATAATTACATCATATAAAACTGTTTTGGCGGATAACCCGCATTTGGGGGTAAGAATGTCTAAAGGAAGAGATCCTATTAGGGTGATAATTGATTCAAAGCTTAAAACAAAGCCAAACGCTCAAGTTTATAGAGATTCAAATGTGATAGTTGTAACAAATTCTAAAGTTGGGTTAGGTCAGTTCAAAAAATTGGGAGTTGATGTGATTTTTTATAAAGGAAAGCGAATTCCTTTAAAAAAGTTGATGGAAGATCTTTATGCTAAGAAAAAAATTGGCAGTTTGCTTTTGGAGGCTGGAGCAGGGCTATTTACAGAATTTTCAAGGGCTAAGCTAATTAATATGGGTTATTTTTTTATTTCGCCAAAGATTATTGGAGAAGGACGTTGCTTTACACTATATAACTCAGGTTTATATAATGTGGAAAGCATTGAATATGGCGGTGACTTGCTAATAAAGGGATATTTTAGTGACGCTAAATAGCCGTTACGATTTTTGATGAGCACCTCGGCGATCCAGTATTGCTCTTTTTTGTTATATGTATTATAATATATTAATTAAAACAAAAATAAAAAATGTTAAAA
>CAZOQT010000024.1:0-17579 GCA_964582265.1 uncultured Candidatus Peribacteria bacterium | reverse complement strand
AGAACTTAAGGCGGCTGAACAGGATTATGAAGCTTTAAAGGCTGATGTTTTGGCGGAACTTAAGGAACATTTTAGACCAGAGTTTTTAAACCGCTTGGATAAAACCGTTGTATTCCGCGCTTTGACTCATGAAAATATTAAGGAAATTGTTAAGCTGCATATTGCTATGTTGCAGGATAGATTAAAGTCAAAGAAATTGGTCCTGGATTTAACGCCGGGTGCTTTGGAATTATTGGCTGAGGTTAGCTACGATCCACAATATGGCGCTCGCCCAGTTAGACGCAAGGTTCAGGAATTGGTGGAAGATCAACTTACACAGAAATTTTTGGATGGCGTCTTTGCGGAAGGCGATACAGTGAAGATTGTGAAGAAGGGCGATAAAATTGAGCTGGAAAAGGGTGGCGTTGAGGGTAAGGCTGGCTTAGGCAAGGACGGCGGCGAAGTGTCCGAGGCCGACATGGTCAAGCCAGTGAAGGCGGCGCGTGTTAGAAAAACTGCCAAAACGGCATAAATTTGCACACGTGCAGCGGCCATGGTGCTTTACATCAAAAACCACCACCGAAATGATTTCTGGTGCTGGTTTTGTTTAGATTGCTCACATTAAAAGCGAAGCTCCCGAAGTGTGTAGCCTCTTTTTCGCAGTGCCTGATATATTGGCTGCTGCATGGCGGATAATGCCATCCCATATCTGTAATTTCTAACCAGACATCTTTCTGGACTCCATTCTCCAGTAACGCCATAATCAGATAGACGTAATTCTTCAAGTCTTTGATGCACTTCTTCGATTGACCCATAACCACATTCAGATAATACAGTTTTAATGTCATCCGCCACCTTTTGATGCTCATTTTCCCACGCTTTTAGTGAGGTACAATCGAACAAAGCAATTTTAATTTTTTCAACTTTACCAGGTGGAATTTCACCTTCAGCCAATATTGTGGCAATGGTCTCGTCAATCCTCTTCTCAAACATTTCCAGGGAAGTAAAAACACTTTTATCCAAAACTTTCCGAATTTGGTTTAGGTCTTTTGTCAACTCTTGATGAATTGCTCCATTTAAAAATAAATTGTAGCGATTTTCATCCAATCTATTTTCGTTCATGACCAATGTTGCACCTGCCTGTAATATAGCCCTAACAACATTTTCCATTTTTTGTTCAAATTTTTCCATTGTTAACCCGCTCCACATTAATGCTTTTTCAGAATCACCTGTCCCCCCACGTGCTTTTAGATCCCTTGGAGAATGCTCGGCTTTTAATATGATGTTTCTAACTATTTCTGCTCCAGTAGGTAGTGCTTCACGGCATGGAACATCCGCCGCAAAAAAGGGTATTTCTGCATATGTTAGAACGAGATAATCGTTATAACCTCTATCAGGGCCATAATATTTTCTTAAACTTTCATAAATTATCGCTTTTCTTCTATTTAAACTGTTCTCCACAAGTTTTAACAATTGCTCCACAGCGTTTATTAATTCATTTTCCTGCTTTGCATCTAGATCAGATAAATTTAATAATTCCTTGGCTCTAGCAAACTGTCTCTGCGTATGCATTGGCTTTTCACAGACACGTCTTCCATAACTAGTATTATGCGTTGTGTTGTGTTGAATTCGCATTGCTTCCGCTTCTGTAAACTTCAATGGGTCTTCATCAAAAACAACATCGTCATGGCTCAGACTAGGAACTAAAACTTTCAGATTAACAAATTTTGCAAACAGATCTAGCAAAGCATTTTTTGCTAATTTAAGCCCTTCGACATCTTCTTTTATGGTCATTGCCTTAAAATCTGCAACTTCTTGCAAGCGTTGATCGAGTTTTTCTGTTGTTTTGCGTATCAAATCTGCGGCAATTTTTGGGATTTCGGAACCACTTCCATTAGCTTCTATCCTAAGCCATGTGTCCATCATTGTTTTGAGAAATGCCTCGGTTTGCGTTCCGCGCGGATCACTTGCAGCTTCCGCTTTTGAAACAGTTTCCTGTACTGTTGCGGTTTCCTTTACGGTTACGGCTTCATCGCGGTCAACCGTTGTACCTTCTTGCCCTACCGGCAAATCTTTTTCGTCTTTTGTTGTAGTCATATAAATAGGTTTATGAAATAAAATGACTGAAGAGTCAATCTTAACATATGGCTACATTTTGTCAATTCCTGGTCGGCACTTGTTTGCTTTACTTGATAAACGCTTCAATAAGATGTACAATGGTAGTGTCGATGCTTTTCCGACAACATTAAAATTAAATATGATTAAAGAATTGCTTAAAAAAATCGGGTTATCGGATAAAGAAATTGAAATTTATCTAATAACCTTACATCTTGGTTCGCAGCCTGCATCCGTAATCGCCAAGCATACGCAAATAAACCGCGCCACTGTTTATGATATTTTTGCACAACTTATTAAAAAGGGACTCGCCACGAAAATAGATAAAGGTGCAACCACCTACTTTCAAATTCTTGATCCGCAGAACCTGATTAACTACCTTGAGAGAGATAAAACCGAGTACATGCGAGAAATTGATAAGCAGAAGCAACAGCTCATGGAAATTCTGCCAGCTATAAAGTCGTTGGAAAATCCATCTTCCACTAAACCAAAAGTGCAGTTTTATGAAGGTGAAAAGGGAGTGCGAGAAGCATACGAAAACACTTTAAAATCATCTGAACCGATTCGCGCTTACGCTAAGGTGGAGGAAATGCACGCGGGTCTGCCAAATTTTTTCCCCGAATATTATGCTCGGCGAAAAGAGGCGGGTATCCATATTCGGGCGATTTGTCCCGACACTAAATTATCTAAAGAACGTCAAAAGCACGACAAAGAAGAGCTTCGTGAAATTAAATTTGTGGATAGCAAAAAATATGATTTTTCGCCCGAAATCAACATTTACGGCAATAAAATTTTAATGGCTTCCTGGAAAGAAAAAATGGCTATAATGATCGAATCCCAGGAGTTGGCGGATTTCCATAAAAAAATGTACGACCTGCTGTGGGACAAACTGTAAAACTTCACCTTGCGCTTTTGCTTGACCTGCAAAGCGGAACTATGTACAATTTCCCTGCTTTTGACAGAGGATTTTGAAAATCCCAGCAAGTCCCCTCTTAAAAAGCATTATTCTTTAAGGACATTGCTGCGGTGCGTATTTTATGGTGGCAACCAAAACATCTTCAGCTCTAATGGATGAGCTTTTACAAAATGCCCCGGAATTTGTTGTTCCAAAGCCTGGAACACTGGTTGATGGGGTTGTTGTTGATATCTACAAGAATAAAATCTTGGTTGATATTGGCGGCGTAAGTACAGGTTTAATTACTGGTCGCGAAGCTCGTGACAGTAATGACACAATGAAAAAATTAAAAAAGGGTGACAACGTTTCTGCTTACGTAATTGATGAAGAAAATGACGAAGGTTATGTTCTTCTTTCTTTGCGTAAAGCTAGCCAAGAAAAGACTTGGAAGCGCTTTGAAGAAGCTTATGCTAAGAAAGATGTTATCGATGTTGTGGCTACAGAAGCTAATAAAGGTGGTTTACTACTTGAAATTGATGGTATTAAAGCCTTTATTCCGGTATCACAACTCGCTCCACTTCACTATCCACGTGTTAATGGTGCTGATTCTAACCAAATTCTTACAAGATTACAGGAACTGGTTGGTACTAAATTCATGGTTAAGATCATCAATATTGATAAGGAAAACGGTAAGTTGATCCTTTCTGAAAAAGCTGCGATGGAAGAACAACGCAAGGCTTCACTCGGAAAACTTAAAGTTGGTGACAAAGTTAAGGGTAAGATCAGCGGTATCGTTAAATTTGGTATTTTCGTCGCTTTTGACGGACTTGAAGGCTTGGTACATATTTCTGAAATCGCTTGGGGCCATGTTAAGAATGCGGCTGACTACGGACGTCTTGGAGATCCAGTTGAAGTAATGGTTATTGGTATTGATGGCGAAAAGATTTCACTATCTATGAAGAGACTGATTGAAGATCCATGGTTAGAAGCTGCAAAACAATACAAGATTGGTGACACGGTTGAAGGTGAAATCAACAGACTTACACCATTTGGCGCATTCCTTAAACTTTCTGACGACATCAATGGTTTGATCCACGTTACAGAAATTACTAATGAAGCAATCAAAGATCCTAGCGAAGTATTGAAAATGGGCGACAAAGTAAAAGCTAAGATTATTGCGATTGAAGCTGGTGAACACCGCGTAGGTCTTTCCATTAAGGCATTAGCAGAAGATACAGGCAAGAAGAAGATCACAAAGAAGAAAGCAGATGACGCTTCTGAAGAAGAAGGTCAAACAGCCATGGAATTGGATGAAGATGAAGAAAAGTCCAAAAAAGTTGCTAAGAAGAAGTAATTCTGTTTCAAATTAGAATTAAAAGAGCCCCTCAATCATGATGGGGCTCTTTTTTTGACTTTTGCTTATACTTTTAAGTTTGCTTATTCGCCTGATTAACGCGTTGAGCAATGTATTCGCCCATTTTATTGTAAGCATCTGGGCTAAAGTGGAGAGTGGTTCCTCTTGAAGTATTATGCCCATCGGGCTTTACCAAGCCGACATCTTCCAAATCTACAAAACCATCATAAGTACCTTTTTGGTTTTGAGTCCGAAGATAGTCGTTGAATGCCTTTCTGGTTTGATCCTTTTGTGACATTGATTGGGGTGCTTTTTTGGTATCAGGATGATCCATCAAGCCTGGAACTGTAGCAACAATCACCTTCATACCTTTGCTCTTAAGCAGTGTGATTAAGAAATCGAATTTGGTTTTTACTGTTTCTAAACTTGCTCCACCATAAATATCGTTTGTACCAATTTCGATCACGG
This sequence comes from uncultured Candidatus Peribacteria bacterium, assembly GCA_964582265.1. GTDB lineage: Bacteria > Patescibacteriota > Gracilibacteria > UBA1369 > UBA1369 > JBAZYK01. The sequence continues at coordinate 12,768 of CAZOQT010000024.1, read as the reverse complement.
CTGTTGAGCCTTGAAGCATGTCGTTAAGAACTCCCCTTCTTGGTAAATTATAAAGTGGATATGTACCGTTTAAGACTTCGTTAAAAGCTCTGATGATGTCATCAAGATTTTGGCCGTCGGAAGTATCGAATGAGGGCGATTCGTTTGAGCTCTTTTTATGGTGTAGGTGAGCAATTTTTGATGGCTCGGTTGCAAATTTTGACTTTAGAATTCGCGTGAATCCGCCTGAATGGGAGTCTCCCAAAATGAACAATTTTTTACCTGCTGGAATGTTGATTTCGTTTATGTTTGGCGCAGTTTCAAGAGGTCTAGCAGTTTCAGTTCTTGCAACTTGATTTGAAGTGCGAGTTAAAGCTGGCGGTACGGAAGGAGCGATGGACGCAGTTGGTGAATTTACTGCGGGAGGCGTGGCGAGTGGCGCTTCACCAGCAACACGGTCCATTTTAATACCACTTGATCTATTGACTGGACGCGCTTGTGGTGAGCTTTCTGGGGCAACCTGCGTAGTTGAGGGTCTGGCTTCTGCAGCTATTTGTGAGCTTGTTAATGGCTTGGATTGGATCTCTGCCGGTTTAGTTTTGCTGGCACTAGCTTGCGCCCTGATGTTCTGCTTGTAATATGAATTAACATCTTCGCTTAATCCCACCTTTCCCACAACACCGGGATAATTTTTTATGACCCAGCTAACATCTTTTTTTTCACCATCAATGACCCACTCTTTTTTTACCAAATAAACCCCATGGCTATAGTCTGCGTATGTCCATTCATGTTGCAGGCCATTGTTTTGATAAAAATTCTGCAAATCAGGCTTTAAACCGCCGTGAAAATTAAGTTTAGTTTCTCCGCCGTTAAGTCCTGCACCAATCACAATTACTTTTTTGTGGCCAATTAAGCCTTTGCCTTCTGACTGGGTCATTAGTCCAGTTAAATCTTGCAATGATACAGCTCCGTTAATGGCTTTATTGTGCAGTTCATATTTGGCAGGATCCTGCATTAATTTGCCGTCCGGAGCCATTTTTTTGACCATTATGATTGAACCGTCACTCTGTCTTTCTGGCACTGTAACTTCAACATCCGGAATGCCAATATCGCGCGAAATCGGCATGGCAACCCTGATAAATCCTGGATCGCGCAAAGTGTGATCAATCACATCGCTGGTTGGTAACATGCAACCAAAACGTTCGGCAATGCGCTCAGCAGTAATTGGCGTCATGGGCATGCGCATTTGAGGATTATTTGGATCACCAGGAATACCAACTTTTATCACATCTTTGGTGATACTGAATTGGGCTTTGTGCTCTTTCCCGCTCGCGTCCTTGAACTTAAATTCCACGTCCTTAAATGCAGGAATGTTTTCTTTAGTTATAGCTTCTTCAATTGCTTTTTCGCGCTCTTCCGGCTTCATGGACTTCATTTTCTCTATAAATTCATGACCTGTCAGCTTAGAAAGAGGTCTTTCCTTGGATTCTTCACTGTCTTTTAATGCAGATGGCGAGTTGGAAGGTGTAATTCCTACGCCAATTTCTGCAGCCAGGCCAGCGCGCCTATTTTGTGCGGTGGCTTCTGCTGCTTCTGTTCTGAGCGCATGACGTCTAATGGCCATGTCAGCATTGGACCCCTTAACCACATCTTTAAGCTGGTCTACCGTAAGTGTCCTGGGCTCTTGCTTTTGCCCATCTTTGGCACTTTCCGTGCCTGCTTCGCCGCCTTTTCCAACATGAAAAATCAGTCTGGACTGGCTAAAACCAAATAAAAATTTAGATCGGCAATTTGTTATTTTGAATTCGCTTGGCATTGTTTTTTTAGTACTTGTAGAATGCACTTGTTATATCCATATATTTTAGCATAAAAAAGCCGTTTTTTGTAGTTAAAAACCATAAAAATGACCAATTCATCAGTTTTAAATCAAAAAATTGAATTTTTAAGCGGCCTAAACCCCGAACAGCTTGAAGCCGTAACCAGTTATAAGGGTCCTATGCTGATTATAGCCGGAGCTGGTACAGGCAAAACCCACGTGATTACTTCACGAATTTTGCATCTGTTGCTTGCTGAAAATGTTGCCCCGGAAAATATTTTGGCACTTACATTTACAGAAAAAGCAGCTCAGGAAATGCTTGATCGTGTGGATAAAAATTTGCCGCTTTCTTATGAATCAATTGCTATTCAGACCTTTCATTCCTTTTGCGACACTTTGTTAAGAGAAAAAGGAATAGAGATGGGGATCGACCCATCTTTTAAGCTACTGGACCAAACCCAACAATGGCTTTTTTTAAAAAAACATTTATTTAAGTTAGATTTAAAATACTATCGTCCGCTTGGAAATCCGAATAAATTTTTGTTTGTTTTGATCAAGCATTTTAGCAGACTGAAAGATGAAGATATCAGTCCAAATGCTTATGTGAAATATGCAGAAAAATTACAGCTGGAAACCATGAATTCGGTAGATGAAGCAGCTAAGGAGGAAGCAATAAAAACATTGGAAATCGCAAAAGCTTATGCTACGTATCAGGAACTTTTAATGGCGGAAAATGCCATGGATTTTGGCGATTTACAGTATTTCGCGCTCAGACTTTTGCAAGATCATCCATCGGTTTTGGCAGCTTACCAGGAGCGCTTTAAGTACATTTTGGTGGATGAGTTTCAGGATACAAATTTTGCCCAAAATAAATTGGTTACACTGCTTGCAAAAAAACATCAAAATTTAACCGTGGTGGGCGATGATGATCAGGCAATTTACAAATGGCGCGGGGCATCCTTAAGTAATATTTTGAATTTTGAAGAAACTTTTCCGGGGCCCAAAAAAATTGTGCTTAAAGAAAATTATCGTTCTAAACAGCAAATTTTGGATTTGAGTTATGGCGTTATTCAAAACAACAATCCAGATAGGCTGGAAGTGCGCGAAGGAATAGATAAAAAATTACATGCGAATGTGGGCGATAGTGAACTGGGAATTTCTGAGGCGGAAAATTTGGCTTCAAAGCCGCAAATTTGGCACTTCCCTACTTACTTAATGGAGGCGCAAAAAATCGTAAACAAAATTCAGGAAGGCGTGGAAAGTGCGTCGCTGCGCTATAAAGATTTTGCGATTTTATTTAGAGCAAACGGCCAAATTGCGCCATTTGTTGATGAACTTAAAGCGGCCAATATCCCATTTAGAATGAGAAACTCGGATGGACTTCTTGGTTACGATGAGATTAAAGATATGCTCGCGTTTTTGAGATTTTTAAGAAATCCATACGATGACATCGCTTTTTTTAGATTACTATGTTTGCCGCTTTTTGATCTGCCCATGCGCGAGATTTTGGATTTTGTGGAGAAGGCTAAGGCGGCAGGCCATGAACCGCTGTTTAAATTTTTAAAGAAATTTCTGAAGCCGGCGGCAATTGGAGATCAAGTTGCTTTGCCCGGTCTGGAAGAAACCTGTAGTGCTGGTTTTGCCGAAATGTTTGATCTTTTTGACAACTTACTGAATTTTAGTAAGCAACAGACTGTATCACGAATATTAGGAGAGTTTTTGCAGAAATCAGGATATTATAATCTATTTAAAATTGATGTAGATAAACATGGTGAACAAATCAGGCACCTTGCCCAATTTTTAGAAATCGCGCAGGATTTTGAGATGGAGGGAGGAGACAGTAAATTCACTCCTGTTCGTTCCTTTTTGGAATATTTAGAATTACTGGAGCAGGCCGAAGGAACAATTGAACCGCTTCAAAACGAAGAAGAAGATGCTGTTTCGCTACTCACTTTTCACTCTTCCAAAGGGCTTGAGTTTCATACTGTTTTTATGCCAAGCCTGGTTGCGCAAAGATTTCCTTCCATTAAAAAAAGTGATCCGGTAGAAATTCCACAGCCGCTAATTAGTGAAGTTTTGCCTGAAGCAGATCAACATTTACAGGAAGAGCGCAGACTATTTTATGTAGGCTGCACAAGAGCACGAGAAAGACTTATTTTAAGTTACAGCGATTTTTACGAAGGCAGAAAAAAATGGAAACCGTCAATTTTCCTGGAGGAATCAAAGGCTACTGGAATGACTAATGAACACGATTTCACTAAGGAAAGTGAAGTTGAAATTCCAATGATCTCGGCTGATCAAACACAAAAAAATCTGTCTCAATCCGTAAAAACAGACTGCGAAAATGTGGCTGATAAATTAGCTTATTTACCAGAAATCAAAGTGAGCAATTTGAGTTATAGCCAAATTGATACCTTTCAGAATTGTCCATTAAAGTACAAGTTCAGATATCTTTTTAAAATCCCCTCACCTTCCGCGCATGCGGCAAATTTTGGCTCCAGTGTGCATAATACTTTAAACGAATTTTACCAACTGATTCAAAAAGGAGGTAAACCAAGTTTGGAAGATTTAATCCAGCTTTTTGAAAAAAACTGGATTCCAAGTGGTTATGAAAGCCATTCACATGAACAAGCGAGAAAGAAAGAAGGCGTAGAAATTCTGCAGAGGTACTTTGAAAAAGAATGCAATCCATGCAAAATCCCGGCCTATTTGGAAAAAGCTTTCAGGCTAAAAATTGGACCGTTCACATTTAATGGCAGAATTGATCGTATTGATAAGCTTTCGGATGGAACCTATGAAGTGATCGACTATAAAACTGGCTCATCTAAAAGAGATTCAAATCTAAAAAAGGATCTGCAGCTTTCTTTGTATGCAATTGCCTGCAAAGAGATTTTTAAAATTCCGGTTTCCAGTTTGAGCCTGTATTTTTTGGAGGATTGCAGCAAAATGTCTACAGAACGTGACATTAGTGGGTTGGAAGAAGTTAAAAAAGAGCTAATTAAATTGGGCGAAGAATTGCAAAGCTCAAAGTTTGTGCCAACGCCCGGTTTTGCGTGTCGTTTTTGTGAGTACAAAGTTTTGTGTAATGTTGCGGAATAAAAACTGTCCCGCAATATAATTTTCTTGACGGTGAGTACTTACTCACCTATACTTGGAAAAGATTTTTTAAATAATTTTATGGAAATTTTTGCTGTCATTTTGGGAATAGTAATTTTGGGTGCAATTTACTATTTATTTTTGCAATTAAAAGGTCTTCAAAAGCCAGCTGACGACAGTACTCAAAAGTTGATGCTTCAGCTTATGGAAAATTTGCGAAAATCAGTACAGGATGGCACAGCAAAGAACCGCGAAGAAATGCAGATCAGATTAGATAAAATGACGCAACAACTGACTGAGCATCAGCATCGCTCAATAGAAACTATGCAAAAACAATTTGGACAGAGCGCAAAAATCATTGAAGAAGTTACAAAAAAATTGACCAAACTGGATGAAACAAATAAGCAAGTCGTAGGCTTTGCCGAACAAATGAAGAGCCTGGAAAATATTTTAAAAAATCCAAAGCAACGTGGAATCTTGGGAGAATATTTTTTGGAAACTTTGCTTGGAAACGTACTTGCGCCTGGACAGTACCAAATGCAGTACCCATTTAAGAATGGAGAGATTGTTGATGCGGTAATCTTTTTTAACGGCAAAATCATCCCAATTGATGCCAAGTTTTCGTTGGAAAAGTATAATCGCATAATGCAAGAAAACGACAAGGAACGACGCAACCAGTTGGAAAAAGATTTTAAAACAGATTTAAAAAACCGCATTGATGAGACATCAAAATATATTCGTCCACAGGAAGATACTACGGATTTTGCGTTCATGTTTATGCCAGCAGAAGGTATTTATTATAACCTGCTAATTTATAATGTTGGTACAGTGGAGGTTAATACGCAGGACTTAATTGAATATGCTTTTAAGAAACATGTAATTATTGTATCACCAACATCTTTTTTTGCTTATTTGGAAACCGTTTTGCAGGGACTTAAGGCTCTAAAAATGGAAGAATCAGTTCAAGAAATTATAAAGCGCGTGGGTGAGCTTGGCAGGCACCTTGCAAGTTATGAAACCTATATGGATAAATTAGGCGCGCATCTTGGCACAACTGTTAGCATGTATAATCAGGCTTCTAAAGAGTTTAAGAAAGTGGATAAAGATGTTTATAAAATCACTGATGGAGCAACCGGCGGCGAAATGGAAGTTCTGCTTTTAGAGAAGCCATTAATGGAGTAATCCAGTATTGTTCCTAAGTGTCGGAGGGGTACTTTAGCTTTTTTAAAGCCAATTTTTTGGGCTCGATGATTTGACAATTGGTATGTTTTTTCTTAAACTGCTATCGCCTTGAAAGGGCTATTTTTAATCTGAACTATGCCAAAAAAAAGTGAAGAACCCAAAAAGAAGACTATTGCTAAAAAGACGAGCGCGACTAAAGTGACTAAGAAGGTAGAAAAAAAGCCTGCAAAAGCTGCGGTAAAGACTACTAAAGCTATAAAAGCTCCTGCCAAGAAAGTTGCAAGCAAGAGCGCCAAAGAGAATAAAGTAAAAAAAAGTAGTTCCGCTGCAAAAACCTCAAAAATAAAATCAGAAAGCGGCAAGACAAAAGTAGCTGATATTGCACCAGCTGAGGTAAAATTGCCAATGGTGGAAGAAAGCGAGCAAAGTACCAAACAGATAGAAAGCATCAAATCCTCTGCTCCAAAATCTATAAACAAAGCTGCGATTTCTGAAGGCCCACATGTAGATATTGCCGAGGAAATTTTGGGTGGTGATGAAAAGCCCTTGGAAGAAGCTGAGCTCTATGATGAACTAATCGCGCAGGAAATGGAACGCGAACTTATTCGTACACAAAGAAAGCAAACTGCGGGCAAAGATACTTCTAAAAAACCTTCTAAAAAATTTGATCCTCAAGTTTTGAGGCCAGTAACAGATCGAACTGTGGAAATTCCAGAGGTAATTTCCGTGAAAGAGTTTGCAGAAAAGACTGGTCTAGGTGCGGCAAAAGTAATTGGCGAACTGATGAAGAATGGTATTTTGGCTAACATCAATCAACAAATAGATTACGACACTGCACAAATTATTGCGGATGACCTACACATTAAAATTAAGAAGAAGCGCAGTGAAGCCAGCGCGGAAGATGTGTTTACAGGAAATATTAAAGCCATGCTTAAAGAAGATGATCCAGCTGATTTACAAACTCGTGCACCGATTGTGGTGGTAATGGGACACGTTGATCATGGTAAGACAACATTGCTTGATTGCATTCGTGAAACACATGTAGTAGCTGGCGAGGCGGGCGGAATTACTCAACATATTGGTGCTTATCAAGTTGAAAAAAATGGAAAAAAGATAACGTTCCTTGATACTCCTGGTCACGAAGCTTTTACAGCTATGCGTGCGCGTGGAGCCAAAGTAACCGATATCGCGATCCTGGTTGTGGCTGCAGATGAAGGCATTAAGCCACAAACCGAAGAAGCAATTCATCATGCGCAAGATGCGGAAGTACCAATTATTGTGGCAATTAATAAGATCGATAAACCTGGCGCAGCACCTGATCGTGTTAAGGGAGAACTTGGCCAGTTTGGTTTAGTACCAGAAGAATGGGGTGGGAAAACGATTATGGTGCCGGTTTCAGCGTTAACAGGAGAAGGAATCCAGCAATTGCTGGATATGGTTTTATTGATGGCGGAAATGGAAAATTTGCGTGCGAATCCAAATCGTGAAGCTGTTGGAACTGTAATTGAAGCGCATTTGGATCATAGTTTAGGTCCAATTGCTACGGTTATTATTAATACTGGAACTTTGCGTGTGATGGACAATGTAGTTGTTGGTTCTACACACGGACGCATTAAAGTGATGAAAGACGCGCTTGGCAAAAACATGAAAGCGGCTCCTCCTTCGACTCCTGTTTTGATTGCAGGCCTTAGCGAGACTCCTTTTTCTGGTGATATTTTGCATGCTGTGCCAAATGAGCAAATTGCCAGAGCTCAAGCAATTAACGTTAAGACTCTTAAAGAAGCTGCTCTACTTGAAAAACGTGGCGTTGGTGAAATTATTTCTCAGATCAGCTCAAAACAACTCAAGCAATTAAAGCTGGTTTTGAAGGCAGACACAAAGGGTTCGCTGGAAGCTTTAAAGCAGTCTATCGCGCAAATAAAAAATGAGGATGTTGGTGTTAAAATTATTTTGTCTGGTGTTGGAGCAATTAACGAATCTGATGTGATGATGGCTGCAGCTGCGAATGGTATCGTCATGGGCTTTCACGTTGATGCAAATTTAAACGTTAAGAAATTGGCTGAGCGAGAACGTGTTGAGGTTTTAAATTACACAATTATTTATAAACTTCTTGACGATATTAAGAAGATCTTAACTGGCTTGTTGGAGCCAGAAATGGTGGAAAATATTTTGGGCAAGGCCGAGGTACGTAAAGTATTTATGACCGGCAAAAAAGAAATGGTGGTGGGTTGTAAAATTGTTAAAGGATATGTGGAAAATAAAGTAAAATTGCGTATTTTTAGAAACGAACAACAAGTAGGCGATGGACAAATAACGTCACTTAGACATGGCGAAAAGAACGTTCATGAAATTAATGAAGGCAATGAATGCGGTGTCCGCTACGAAGGCTTTATGCCATTGCTGGAAGGTGATGTTCTTGAGGCTTATAAGATTGAGAAGAGAATTAGGACGCTGTAGTTAATTAGTAATTAGAAATTTGTGAAATTTGAGAGAGTTAAAATCCCGACACACGCAGACCCCCGCGGCAGTTTGAGTGCCATTGAATTAAAAGATTACATTGATTGGCCGGTTAAGCGAGTTTATTACGTAACAGGCGTAAAGCTGGATCGCGGCGGACATGCTGTGCGCGGTGAAAAAAAGATTTACGTTGCCATGGAAGGCACTATGACCGCTCGCATTCACGATGGCGAAAAATGGCATGAATTCCAGATGCAGAGTCCAGATGACGCAATCGTGATGGAAGGCATGTGCTGGCGCGAATTTAAGGATTTCTCCCCTGGCGCTGTCTTATGCGCAATTTCCAATATGAACTACGAGAAGGATAAATATATCTACGATTTCAATGAGTTTTTGGGGGAGGCGAAATAGATTTATTTGATACTCCTAATTGTCAGTTTTGGGGTTCCTGTCTTTGCGTTGTATTCCAAATTAAAAGTAATTGTCTTGTTGCTTACATTATAGCTATTGTCTTTGGCTACAATCATTATTGTATGCTCGCCTTCTGCCAACTTCTTTGGCCATGAATAATCTACTTTTTTATATTTGCCGTCCCATAAATTATCGTATTCAGTAACCTTCCAGGTGACTGGCAAAACCATATATTCAAAATCATAATGAGATTGTGGATTTTCGATTAATCCCTCCATTTTTCCTTCTGCGTTGTAAAAGAATATGCTGCTCAGCTCCTCTGTTGTGTCTACGCTCATTTTTAACATCAAGCTATGCATGGCGTAATTATCGCCAACAATATCTTGTGGAAAAATCGCGTCCCCTACCTTAGGTGCTGTCACAATAAGTCCAGCTGGCTTATTATCAACCTTAAAACTTATGGTGTTTTTGCCGACATTACCCGCTTCATCATATGCCCAAACGCTTAAAATCTGTGAACCTTCTGGTATTTTTGTAGTATCAATAAAATATTTATAAGCGTTAGTTTGAGCATCGGGCTTGGTCAAAGTGCCCAATACTTCAAAAAATAAGCCGGAGCGAAATTCAACTTTAGTCACTTTTGAACTTTTATCCATCGCGTAAGCAGTAATTGTAAAGTTATTGCCATGAATTGTTTGCCCGTCATAAGGTGAATCAATTGTTACAGTTGGTGGATCTTTATCTACTGTTGGCACTACAATAAAGCTGACATTTTTTTTTGCGATATTACCTTTTCTATCATATGCCCAGATATCTAGTGATACCTTAGAATTATTACTGTACTTTGTGGTATCAAAACTGAATTGATAGTGATTTGAATTTGGATTAGGTTCATAAACTGTGCCAAGTAAATTACCTGCGCTTCTGAATTCAACTTTGTAAACTTTATCGTTGTCATTTACGTAAGTAGTAACCTTTATATTTGATCCTTCAATTTTCTCTCCTCCGGCAGGGTATTTTACGGTTAAATCAGGTGGAACCTGGTCATTGTTATATTTTAAATCCGGATTTGTTGAATATGGTGATGGTTTTGATGTACCGGGTGAACTTACAAAAGGGGCTGAACCTGGAATCGCTTTTGGAGCTGCGACATTGTTCCCACTTATATTCCCGGTCAAATTTGACCCGCTGCCCTTTAGTGCGATTGCTGCAACTACTATTACAAACAACGTGCCAAGAGCGCCTAGGCTATAATAGAGCTTTTGTTTATTTTTCATTTTATTTAATTTTATTTAATTAAATTGTTTTATACTATCACATATTGTTTATATTTGTCAAATGCATGTATTCGGAAATTTTCCGGGTTTGGGTATGATTTTACACGTAAAAGTGATATAAAAAGCATACGAACAATTACAAAAATTATGTCTAAAATTCTTATTACAGGCGGGGCGGGGTTTATTGGCTCAAATTATGTGCACTTCCGTGCAAAGCATCATCCCCAGGATCAAATTGTGGTTTTGGATAAACTGACTTATGCCGGCAATTTAGACAATATTGCTTCACTGCTGAAATCTGATTTGTCCAAGGTCCACTTTATAGAAGGCGACATCGCTGATCAACAATTCATCAACGACCTGTTTGCCCGAGAAAATTTTGATATTGTGGTGAACTTTGCGGCGGAAACCCATGTGGACCGCAGTATCATCGACCCGCAAATTTTTGTGCAGACCAACATTATGGGCACGCATAATTTGTTGCTTGCCGCGCGAGAAAATAAGACAAAGCGTTATCATCAAATTTCTACAGACGAAGTTTATGGCGATCTGGGAACCGGCTCAAAAGATTATTTTACGGAGAAAACTCCAATTAATCCGAACTGTCCTTATGCTGCCAGTAAAGCGGCGGCGGACCTTTTGGTGCAGTCTTATTTCGAGACTTACAAAATGCCGATTACTATTAGCCGTTGTTCAAATAATTATGGCCCATATCAGTTTCCAGAAAAATTGATCCCTTTCTTTTTCCGTTTAGCGAGCGAAAATAAACCGTTGCCTGTTTATGGCGATGGACTGAATGTGCGCGATTGGCTTTATGTGGAAGATCACTGCTCGGCGATTGATCTGATTGTGGAAAGCAAAAATTATGGCGAGGTTTACAATATTGGCGGACATAACGAATATACTAACCTGGAAATCACCAGCCACATTTTGAAATTTTTGGGCAAGAGCGAGGATTTGATTACATTTGTGGAGGATCGCAAAGCGCATGATCGCCGATATGCTATGGATCCTTCTAAAATTGAGCGTGAGCTTGGTTGGAAGCCATCTGTGACTTTTGACCAGGGCATTCAGAAAACTTTTGAATGGTACCAGAAAAATCAGGACTGGGTAGAAAAGCTGGTTTCAAAACAGCACCCTGAACTCAAAAATTTTAAAGTTGTTAGTGAGAATCCACAGCCAACGACGAGATAGGCTTTGTGGCCAAATTCGGTAAAAAAGCCTCCATCAAAGGGGCTCTTTTTGTAGTCTTGGCAAATTGTCTGTGCTAGAATGCACACGGATAAATTTACTGTCCTATTAATTGTTTTTATTTACGTTTTTCACGTTTCTTTTTTATGCGCTACTCCCAACTTTTTGGACGAACTAAACTGGAAGCTCCTCATGACAGCGATTCCGTTAATGCTAAATATTTAACGCAAGCCGGTTTTGTGGATAAACTGACCGCTGGTGTTTACACATTTTTGCCTTTGGGACTGAGGGTTCTGGAAAAAATTAAGCAAATCATTCGTGAAGAAATGAATGCGGTTGATGGCCAGGAAATTTTGATGCCTTCGCTTCATCCGATTGAACTTTGGGAAGCTACAGGTCGCAATAAGACTGCTGATGCCATTTTGTATCGCACTAAAGGCGCTGGTGACAAAGACTTTGTTTTTGGTCCTAGCCATGAGGAAACTGTCACTCCCCTCGCCGGCAAATTTGTGATGAGTCACAAAGATCTGCCTTTTGCGGTTTATCAAATTCAAACCAAATTTCGTAATGAACCTCGCGCTAAGTCTGGTCTGCTGCGCGGTCGTGAATTCGGCATGAATGACATGTATAGCTTTCATACAACTGACGAAAATTTGGATAAATATTATGATCGAGTTAAAGAAGCTTATCTTAAAGTTTATGAGCGTTGCGGCTTGAAAGCATACGTGGTTGAGGCCAGTGGCGGCATTTTTAGCGATAAGATTTCGCATGAGTTTTCGGTAGAAACTGTAGCCGGTGAAGACAAAATTATGGTCTGCAAAAAATGTAACATCGCCCAAAATCTGGAAGTGGCAGTTGGTAAGGTCCAAAATCCTCATAAAGAAGAAAAAGAACTGCCAATGAAAGAAGTTAAAGCTGAACGCGAATTTAATATTGAGGCAAGCGCTAAAGCTCACAACGTTCCTGCGTCAAAGGTTTTGAAGACCGTAATTTATAAAGTGCAGCCAGTTGGCGCCAAAGGTTATGATGGCTTTATTGGCGTTTGCATTCGTGGAGATTTGCAAATCAACGAGGACAAACTTTCCAGATTTTTGAGTGCTCAGATTAGAACAGCAAATCCAAAAGAACTAGAAGAACTTGGCTTAGTGCAGGGATTTATTTCTCCAGTTGGGCATGAAAAAGTTAAGGGTGGTCCAAAACATAATCCTGGAGAAAAGAATGCGCTTTATTTTGTGGCCGATAACTCGATCAAGGATGTTAAAAATATGGTGACTGGCGCCAACAAAAAGCACATGGATTTAGTAAATGTTAACGTCGGCCGCGATTTTACAATTGAAGAATTCGCAGACTTTGTAACAG
>CAZOQT010000023.1:13123-17981 GCA_964582265.1 uncultured Candidatus Peribacteria bacterium | reverse complement strand
CTCTGATATCCGTTTGATTTTGGCACTGAAATATAATCTTTAAATTTGCCAGATTTAGGCTTAAAAAGAGAATGGACAAGCCCCAAAACGGAATAACAATCTTCACGTTCTGTTACCAAAATCCTCAGTGCAATCAGATCATCCACTTCATCCAGACGTTTGCCTTGTGAAACAACTTTTTTATAAATGCTATAAAGGCTTTTTTTGCGTCCATAAACAGAAGCTTTAACTTTGGCTTCCTCTAATTTCTTTTGTACGAGCTGAATTGTGGCTTCTAAAACATGTTTATTTTTGAGTTTATTTCGTTTCATGCGATCCGAAATGTTTTCGTACTCATCGCGATAAAGAAATCTAAAACAAAGATCCTCCAGCTCTGATTTAAGCTCTTCGATCCCAAGTAAATTCGCAATTGGCACAAAAATTTCCAAAGTCTCACGCGATATGCGATACTGCTTTTCTGGCTTATCTATATACTGAAGTGTGCGCATGTTATGGAGCCTATCCGCCAATTTAATAAAAATAATGCGTGGGTCTTCTGCCGAATGGATGAAAAGTTTTTTGAGTGATTCAATCTGGCGCTCTTCCATATCATTTCTAAAATGCACTTTAGAAAGTTTTGTCACTCCCTCAACCAAAAAAGCTACCTTTTTCCCGAACTTGGCTTCGATTTGATCTATTTTATATTCCGTGTCTTCTGGCACATCATGCATTAGACAGGCAATCAAAGTATCTTCATCTGCGTGCATAGAAACCAGAATCTTGGCTGCTTCCACCGGATGCACAATATATGGCTTATTTTCTTTTCTGAATTGTCCCTCATGCGCATGCGCTGCAAATGCAAAAGCCTCTCTAAATTTGCGTTCATTAAAATCAGGGATATAACGATAAACATCACGTATGATGCCTTCCAAGTCTATTCCCACATTTTTACAAACATTCGCAATGTAAGCTTCTTTCGGGGACATAAATAATTATTCTAGGTGAATAATATAAGTACGGTATCGCCCACGGTAAAATACAAACTTAAGCTTGCGATAGTATGCAAAGTATGTCATAAAAAAGTGGCGCTTGTCAAATTATTTCTTGATCTGTAAGCCATAAATAACCAGCAAAAATGAAGACGAAAAAATCTAAAGTTTTAGTGGGGATGTCTGGGGGTGTGGACTCTTCTGTAACCGCATGCCTGCTTAAAGATCAAGGCTATGATGTGATTGGTATACACATGCATTTTTGGACGGATCCAACTGTTTTTAGTAATGAGGATTCCCAAAAATTTCCGCAAAATAAATGCTGTACGCTGGAAGGACTTTCACGCGCCAGGTCTATTTGCCATAATTTGGGAATTCCATTCTATGTGGTGAATTTTGAAGAAGCTTTTAAAAAGCAGGTGGTTGACTTTTTTGTGGATGGATACGGCCAGGGGATCACACCAAATCCATGTATTGAGTGTAATCGTAACATCAAATTTGGTCTGTTTTTAAAAAAAATGCAGGAGTTGGGAGCAGATTACGTGGCTACGGGACATTATGCACGCAAGATTACAAATCCTGACGGGCAATACGAACTTTGGATGGCAAAAGATAAACAAAAAGACCAAACTTATTTTTTGCACGTTTTGAATCAGGAAAAGTTAAAACACATACTTTTTCCATTGGGTGAATTCACAAAGCCACAGGTGCGTGAATTAGCCAAAAAGTACGGGATTGCCGAAGTGAACAAACAAAAAGAAAGTCAGAATCTTTGTTTTTTTCCAGAACGTCAGCACGGCGATTTTTTAAAGCGCTATTTGCAAAAACAGCATTTTACATCAGGGCCAATCATCACCAGGAATGGTCAAAAAATTGGTACGCATAAAGGTTTGCCACTTTATACAATTGGCCAAAGAAAGGGCCTTGGTATTGGTGGTGTTAAAGGTTTTGAAGATCAAAATGGCTGGTATGTTGTAGCTATAGATAAGCCACGTAACGCCTTGATTGTGGGCACGCACGAAGATCTATATCAAAAAACTTTTCAAGCAGCCAATTTGACTTTTATTGATGGAATTCCTCCAAAAGATTTATCTGGATTACAGGCGCGCATAAGATACAGGGCCAATTTAAGTCCGGTCCAAATTAAAATTAGCGAATTAAAAGCCAGCGACGGGCAAATTTTTTATAGCGCAAAAGGAGAATTTATACATCCACAAGCAGCAATTACACCTGGACAATCTGTGGTTTTTTATAGGGGGGAAAAGGTGATTGGTGGAGGGATTATCGTCGCCGAATCAGAATAGAATCCTTGAATATGTCTACAGGAATCTGGGATTTTAGCTGTTTTTAGAGCTAAACTGCAGGTGTATTTCTTGAGAAATTAAGCCTAAAACGTTATAATATAAGGAATTATTAAGCCGTCTAAAAAGACCTAAATGGCTAATCCAAAAAATAAAAAAAAGAACCGCACACAATTTATTCCAATTCATGAAACGACCCCTTTTAATCAGGGACCGCATTTAGAAAAAAACACATTTACAGATCAAATAAGCGGTGCCGCGCCAATCATTACTCCGCATAAAGCTTATGAACTTCACATAGAAGCTGCGCACGCGCCAAATCAAATCAAAAGAAATTCCGCTGCTCAAAGTCAAGCTGCGCCGCCCTTACAAAACGCGGCACATGAATCCGCGCCTGCAGCCGCCCCAACCGCAAATGAAAATTCATCTGCGCGTATTGTAAAAAAAGCTTCTCCTGTGTCCATAAAAATCTGGAACACTTTGGAATGGCTTGCCACCTCTGCCCTTATATTCATAGTTTTCTTTTTCATTATGAATTTTCAGGCATACAGCACTATCATAATGGATAAGCTAAATCATTTAAGAGGGCAGGTCTCAGAAAATCAATTTGTTCCCGGGGATGATCATTCTGCGGCACCAGGAAGCCAGCAGCCGTTGCCACTTGCCTTGCAGGATAAAAAACAAATTCCCAATTTGGACATGAGCATATCGCCACCGGACGAAAGAATCATTATTCCTCGCATTAATAAAAATGTGCCAATTGTTAAAACCAGCGATCAAAATCTTATAAAGCGTGATTGGAGCGCATTGGAAAAAGAAATTCAAGGGGCCTTGCGTGATGGCGTTGTGCATTATCCCGGCACCGCTGAACCCGGTGCAAATGGCAATGTGGTTATTACAGGCCACAGTTCATATTTTGCTTGGGATCCAGGAAGGTTTAAGGATGTGTTTGCACTTTTACATCAGGTAGTAATCGGCGACAAAATTATGGTTTTTCATAATCAAAAACTATACGTTTATGAAGTTTACGATATAAAAGTTGTAACTCCGGATAAAGTTGATGTTTTAACTCAGGGTAAAGAAAATAAGCTGACACTTATTACTTGTACGCCAGTTGGGACTAACTTAAAGCGACTGGTGGTTATTGCCAAGCCAGTCAACAATTATTAATTAATTGTTAATTAAACCTGGCTCAGTCTCTTTAATAGATCTTCTTCTGTGGCTTGTTCTTCGGCTTTGGACTTTTGTTCAGCCTGATTCAATGCCTTGCGCTTTTCTTTGGTTTCAAACTCTTTCCATTCGATCATATGCTTTTCATTTAGTTTGTTTAGCTCTTCTTCATATTCTTTATCCAATTTTGAAAGTTGATCTTTTTCGTTTACCAAAATATCACGGAATTTTTTAATTTGCTCTTCCGTCATAATTGGCATGATTTGGAACCAATATTCACGTTCTTCGTCATTCATGGATTCAGTTTCCTTGATTAATTGAACCAAGTCCGGGAATTTGGTCCTAACCATTTCTGGAACTGAATAAGTTTTGCCAGAAGCAGCTGTATAACTTGTGTTATCCTGTGCGGTTTGCGCAGTTTGAGCCACGGATGTGGCCTGCTGTTGAGTTTGGGCTGGTTTTATTTGTAGATCATCCGCCATATTTTTGTTTTAAAGCTTTATTATTATATCAGGAGTTGGTTATTAGTCGCAATTAATTGGATTGTTTAAGGTTTAATTTATCTAGTCCTGCCCATTTATTGCCAGAACCACCTTGAACTCTTACCACAAATTCAAAAACAGTATCTTTAGACACGTCCACGCCACCTGCATTTTTCTTATTTTCTTCGATCAATTTTTTTATATTTGCCCATTCTTCATCAGTATATAAAAGATTTCCATTTTCAGTTGGAGCATGATCTTCTTTTAGCAAATCACCAATTTTTTTTGTGCTTAAAAACTTAAGGCGCTCTGCGACAAAAGCTTCGTTATGTTTGGCGTCTACTTTTACCCCAAAATCATTTGGGAAAATTTTTTCTTGAACTTCTTTTTTTACGTCCGGAGCCCCCTTTTTATCCAGACCCATTTGACCAAGCAAACCATCCAAATTTAAATCTGCAGCCTTATATCCAAGTTGATTGAGCACTTTTTTAGAAAAGAAAAATGACAAAATCAGCGGACCGATTAATTTAATATTCCCAATTTCATCCAGTGATTTTTTAAGCTGATCTGGAATGCCATTTTTTGGCACTAGCTTATCAAGTAATCCATCCGGTTCATTTGGAGTTGGATCACTATCTGGAGTAGTTGGCGCAGCGGCAGGCGTAGCCGGTTCAGCAGGTGCTGCTGCGGGGGTTACTGGAGCCACCGGAGCGGCAGTAGGAGCAGGTGCCGCAGGTGTTGCCGCTGGAGCTTGTGGCTGCGCTGGTTGTGCAGCTGGAGGAGCCTGTGTTGGCGCTGCCGGAACCTGATTTACCTCGCTTTCAAGCTGGGCTAAATCTTTTTCAATAATTAATGCATCTTGGCTGCTTTCTGCAGTTTGGATTCTGGATTCAATGGAGGTCAGCCTTTGATTAAAACTTTCATTATTTTTAATTTT
>CAZOQT010000023.1:0-13067 GCA_964582265.1 uncultured Candidatus Peribacteria bacterium | reverse complement strand
GCAGCCAATTTTTTGGCTATTTCAACTTCACGGATGATCTCATGAAATGCCGCTGCGTTTTTTACGTGGGCATCAATTTTAACTTCCAGCCTCTTTAATGATTGCTTAATGCGTCTTTCGCTTTCCAGATTTTTACGTTCTTCAACAGTTAAAACAGCATCAAGCGTAGCTTTATCCTCTGTTTTAGTGATTTTTCCTATGCTGTTTTCTAATTCACCGGGCATATTAACTTTAAATTATGTAAACATCACCTTCCACTATTTCCAATCTTTCTTTGGTTAGACGTATTTTTTGCGTAAGATTTTCAATTTGATAAGTATTTCGATTTCCCATATTCCATAGTGCTCTAATATTGCGCACGGTAGCCAGTAAATTGAATGCATCCACTTCCACTTTTACCTGCAGTTCGGGGCTTAATTTATCGTACACTGCGTAATTTATGAGCGTAGAAGGGCGATAAAGATTGATTTCTCCTTGATCTACTTTTTCCATCAACATAGCTAAAAATTCCTGATCTTTTGGATCCAGGTCCCCATCATGCGTTAGGGGTTGATTTAGCATTTGCTGCACCTCTTCGCTTATAACTGCATCCTGCTGAGGCAATTTATTTTGATTTTGATCATTTTGGTCAGCCATATTTTTGTTTTAATATTTCATAATATTTTAGCACAAAACAGCCTAAAATGCCACCTTTTGCGTTCATTTAAGATCACGTAATGAATACTTAGATAATGGCTTACCTCTGCGGAGGTGTTGACGCCAAATAATGAAAATTGTATGATCTTCAAGGTAGTTTATTAATAAAAACACCTCAAATGGACAAAAAGGAGGCCAAAGAGCGCATTCAAAAGCTGCGCGAAAAAATTAAAGAACTAAATTACCAATATTTTGTTCTGGATAAGTCCGAAGTAAGTGAATCAGTACGTGATTCGCTTAAACAAGAGCTAAAGACACTTGAAGAACGTCATCCCGAATTTATCACGCCGGACTCACCAACGCAAAGAGTTGGTAGTGTGCTTTCAGAAAGATTCGAGAAAATAAAACATCTCACACCCAAAAAAAGCCTTACAGATGCCTTTTCTCATGAGGATGTTCGTGACTGGGCTGAAAGAATTTCCAAACTGATCCCAACTCAAAAAATTAATTTTGTTTGTGAGCTTAAAATTGATGGCTTAAACATAACCATTCATTATCAAAATGGTAAATTTTTCCGTGCAATTACACGTGGAAACGGCATAGAAGGGGAGGACATAACTCACGCTGTTCGCACCATTGAAGCTGTTCCTTTGGAGCTAAACGAAGAAGTTGATTTGGAAGTTTCTGGTGAAGTTTATATGCCCAAAGAAAGTTTTCAGCGCCTTAACGAAGAACAAAAGCGACGTAACGAAGAAGTATTTGCCAATCCGCGTAATGCCGCAGCAGGAAGCGTTCGCCAGCTTGATCCAAGTATCACGGCTGCTCGCAATCTTTCTATGTTTTTTTATGAGCTTGGACAAAATAATTTAAAAAATCCACCAAAAACACAACAGCATATTTTGGAAAAATTCCAGGATTTGGGCCTTCCTGTTAACAAACATTATGAATTTTTTGAAACGATTGATGGCGTGATTGATTTTTTAAGTAAATGGAAAGAAAAACGCGAAAAGTTGCCTTATGAAATCGATGGAATTGTAATTAAGGTGAACGATAAAGCTCAGCAACAAGCCATGGGCTTTACCGCAAAGGCACCACGTTACGCCATCGCTTACAAATTTCCGGCAGAACAAACCACCACGCAGGTTCTAGACATTCATGTGCAGGTTGGAAGAACAGGCGCATTAACGCCAGTGGCCGTACTGCGACCAGTTCGTGTGGCTGGTTCGATGATTTCTCGCGCTACTCTGCACAATGAAGATGAAATTGCGCGCAAGGATATAAAGATAGGTGACACAGTAATTATTCAAAAAGCGGGAGACGTAATTCCAGAAGTTGTAGCAGTTTTAAAGGATTTGCGCACTGGTCATGAAAAGGAATTTCACTTCCCAAAGAATTGCCCAATTTGTGGGTCAGAAGTTGTGAGAATGGATGGAGAATCCGCACACCGCTGTACTAACCCGGATTGTTTTGCTCAGGATCGAGAAAAATTCATTCATTTTGTTACCGCTTTTAATATTGATGGCCTTGGTGAAAAAATTGTTGATCAACTATTGGAGGCCGGTTTGGTGGATGATCCTGCCGATATTTTTGCCCTTACCCAGGACGATTTTTTGAGTTTGCCGCTATTTAAAGAAAAACGTTCAGAAAACGTGGTAACAGCAATTCAAAAATCAAAAAATGTTTCACTCGCACAGTTTTTGTTTGCGATTGGGATTCGTCACGTTGGCGAAGAAACAGCTCAAGAACTGGCACATTTTATAGAGGCTGAATTTACTCACCAGAATCACCAAAACGCGCAACCACATCATATTGAAGACGGGCCCAATATCCATCACGAAAATCTATCAATCGCAGGGTTGATTTTATTGATGCACCGCTTTACCGTAGAAAAATTGCAAGAAATGGATGGTTTTGGCGATGTAGTGGCAAAGGAAATTATGAATTGGTTCAATAACGAAAAAAATATCGATCTACTTAAAAAGTTGGAAGAAGTTGGAGTGGTTTTAAGCAAAGAAACCATTTCCGCATCTAACAAATTTGTTGGCAAAAATTTTGTTATTACCGGCACTCTAATCACTATGGGACGTGATGAAGCTAAAAAGAAAATTCGCGAACATGGCGGTAAAATTCAGGGAGCTGTAAGCGCAAAAACTAACTACGTAGTCTGTGGAGAAAATCCTGGCAGCAAATATGACAACGCAAAAAAGCTGGGAGTAACAATTTTAAACGAGCAGGAGTTTATAAGCTTACTGCAAGAAGGCTAAGATTATTTTGCTCAAAATGGCTTAATCTTCCACTAACTCGCCCCCAAAAACCTCCAGCAATTTTGAGGCATCTTCTTCAGTTATTTCCGGATCATTATCACTGGCAATTGTTTTTGTCATCTCGGCCAATAAAGGACTGAATTTTATAGTTGTTTGAAAAACGCTTGCAAGCGCTTCTTCTATATCCACAAGTACATTTGTTTCTTTTATTTTGCTGAAGTGAAATTGCGTTTGGAAGCTAATTTTAAGTTCATTATTTTCTAATGATAAAATTTTTCCTGTGCCAATTGTTCGCTTGCCGATTGATGTTTTTAGCTTATCAAGTACACGTGGCCATTCTTTTTTAAGTTGCTCCAATGTGATTGTAATGGCTTGGTGTTTTCGCTCTATATTCAAATTTGGCGCGCTTTCAATAGTTGGGCTTTTCACCATCGGGGTAGGAATTTTTGCGGGAGCCTCTGCCATAACTTGAGTCGGGACTGCTTTTGCAGCAATCTGTTGAGTCGCGGCTTTTGGGGCTGCTTGCGCTGTTGCCTGAGCTGCAGGTTGTGCAGCGGGTTGTGCAGGTTGTGCAGGTTGTGCAGGTTGTGCAGGTTGTGCAGCGGGTTGCGCCGCCACCTCATTCAAACTCAAACAGCTTTGAATAATTGCTACTTCCAAAGGTAGCTGTGGGATTGTGCTAAAGCGCATTTGCTCATAAGCTTGTTGAAAATATCCGATTAGCTTTAATACCCAAGCCGTTTCTTGCGTCCGTCCGCTTTCTACACTAGCCAGCATTTTTTTTCTTAATAGCTCCAAAAAGTCCTTATTAAATTGATTTAGGTCATAGCCTTCATGGTAAAGTGCATGGATCTCCGCCAATCCCGCCTGAACATTTTTTTTGTTCAAAGCTTCGAATAAATTATCCAAACTCATTTTTCCACTTATCCCCAAAACTTCTTGAACATGCTTAAAATACAGTTTTCCACTTTGATTTAACTGCTCAAGTAAACCAATCGCATCGCGTAGTCCACCCTGCGCTGAGCGCACAATAATTTCCAATGCGGACTCTTCCGCGTCAATTTTTTCTTCACGTGCAATAAAGGCTAGTCGATCCTGCAATGTTTTGTCATCAATGCGCTTAAAATCAAACCTCTGGCAGCGACTTAAAATAGTTTCTGGAATTTTATGAACTTCCGTTGTCGCCAAAATAAAAAACACGTGAGACGGTGGTTCCTCCAAGGTCTTTAAAAGGGCATTAAACGCCTCTTTAGTCAGCATATGCACTTCATCTATAATGTACACTTTGCTTTTAGCGCGTGTTGGTGAAAATTGAATTTTCTCGCGCAGATCACGAATTTCATCAATGCCGCGATTCGACGCTGCATCAATTTCTATCAAATCAATCAGGCGCCCGTCGGTAATATCTTTACAAATGTCACAGGCTTCACAGGGTTCTACAAATGATGCGCCATTTTCTTCTTTCTTTTGCAGATTTTCACAATTTATAGATTTAGCTAAAAGGCGCGCTGTAGAAGTTTTGCCCGTTCCGCGCGGACCGGTAAAAAGATAGGCATGGTTAACATTTCCGCTTATTAATGCGTTTATTATAGTAGTTCTAACGTGTTCCTGGCCCACCAGATTGGCAAAGTTTTGCGGACGATATTTGCGATAAAGTGACATAAGTATTTTCTGATTAAAATCCCAATTACAACCACCAATTCTTAATTATTAATTCCTAATTAAAACCGGGTCCCAATTGTAGCAAAGCAGTCCTGCAACCGTAAGCTTAAATTCAAGATTGAATTGACAAACTAGACCACCTCATATTTTTTTAACAGCTCCTTTAGCCTTGTTTCAAAATTTTCACTTGAATACTGCATAGCATGTTTGCGGATTTTTTCGGGATTGTACAAAGGTTCATTAACTATCATCCGTCCCAAACCGTCTTCCATAGATTCAATTGTTGGCTGATAAAAATGTTCACCGGTCACGCCTGGAATTACTGTTTCAAGTGCTCCACCTTTTCCATAAGCCAAAACTGGCTTGCCACAAGCCATAGCTTCCACGGGGGCAATACCAAAATCTTCTTCTCCTGGAAAAATAAAACCTCGACAATTTTGAAGATATTCAGTCACAACTTTGTCTTCCTGGAAGCCCAAAAATACTATGTTATGCTCTGCAATGTTCTTTAAGTATTCCAGATGAGATCCACCACCAATCACTATTAAATATTTCCCAATTTTATTAAAAAGCTGCACCGCCAGATCAATTTTTTTATAAGGAGTAATTGTAGATACAATAAGATAAAAATCCTTGTGCTTAGGCGTTAGTTTAAATCTTTTTGTGTCCACCGGCGGATACAAAACATCCGCTTCCTGACGGTAATATTTTTTAATTCTTTTGCGAACGTGATTTGAATTAGCAATATAATGGTCGGTCCTTTCTGCCGCAATCTGATCCCATTTGCGGACATTCAGCATCAACTTTTCTATCAAGAATTTTTTAAGCCCGGTTGCATGCTGCTCTTTTAAATATTCATTTTTATAATCCCAGGCATAGCGCATTGGCGAATGACAATAGCAAACATGCTTTGCTGATGAAGAGGTAAGCGCCCCATGGGAATAAGCCCCACTTGAACTTAAAATCAAATCGTAATCGCTTAAATCAAAACTCTCAATTGCGCGCGGCATTAATGGAAAAAGAAACTTTTGCCGATTACGCAAAAAAGCTGGCATTTTTTGTAAAAAAGATGGTCTTACCCTTTCACTTGGAAAAACCTGGCCGCAAACTTTTTCATCATACAAAAGCGTATAAATCGGCGCATCCGGATATAGATCCGCAAAAACCTTGAGCACTCTTTCCGCCCCGCCCATTTTTGTTAAAAAATCATGTACTAAAGCGACTTTCAAAAAGGAAGGATTTACTCAAATAAAATCCTTCCTAGTTTAGCTAAATCACTCAAAACTGTAAACGACTAAACGCAGTAGTTAAGATGATGATCATCTTCATCATCTTGAACATTATTACCTGTGTCTGTTGTAGCTTTAACATTCAAACCAAGGTTTTCGATTGCCTGTGCTACAGTTTCTATTTCGAATGCTTTTGCGTGTTCATCAGGTGCCAATCTACGTTCTCCCTGAACACAATCTTTCAAAACTGGACCAAGGTAGTCTGTTTTAGTTTCTAATGGTGATGGTTGTGCTTCCATGATATATTTATAAAAAATAAAGGCATTAATTAAATCATATATACGTAAAAAGTCAATAGCTGATCAATAACCTTTGAATAACCAATAACATATGCTCATTTTAGGTTCACACATGTCAATTGCCGGAGGGTTTGCCCAGGCAGCAGAGAAAACTGGGAAGCAGTACGGGGCAAATGCCATGCAGATTTTCACAAAGTCTCCCCGTGGCGGCAACGTTAAGCCAATTGATCCCACTGACGCTGAAAAATTCAAAACCTTTTGTGCGGAGTACAAGATTCAGTATGTCATTGCTCACAGCGCTTATTTGCTCAATTTTGGAAAATCCGTAAAGAGTTTGCCCTGGATGAAACAAAATATTTTAAGCGACTTTCAAAGGCTGCACATGCTTGGCGGAAAGGGAATTATCGTCCACATTGGCAAAGCCTTGGACGGAGAACGTCCTATGGCCATTCAAAATGTAATCGATAACGCCAAATACATTGTAGATCAAACTGAAAAATTAACTCATAATGGTTACAATGGTGTAGAAAATTCCGCAGCGCCACTTGGGCTTGAATATATTTTAGAAAACACTGCCGGGCAGGGAAGTGAAATCGGTTACAGATTGGAAGAACTGGCGCAAATTTGGAAGGGCTTACATGGTTTTAGTCCGCGTATTCGTTCCTGTATTGATACTGCCCACGTTTGGGGAGCCGGTTATGACATTAGCGATAAATCCGCTGCCGAAAAATTTTTAAAAGATTACGATGAAGCAATTGGCCTAAATACAGTTTCCTGCTTCCATTTTAACGACTCCAAAAAAGAGTGCGGCAGCAAATTGGACCGTCACGAAAATATTGGTAGTGGCATGATTACTTCCGGATTTACTGGTGTGGAAGGGCTAAAGACAATTGCGCAATACGCAAAAAAACATAAAACCCCGCTAATTTTAGAAACACCAGAAGATACCAAAACTCATTTGGAGGACATTAACACCGTGCGCAGTTTTTTTGAATAATTGCTAATTTTCCAAGTTGCAATCGGACCCAAAATGCAATTTAACGTCAGTCCCCTCAATTGCAAAATCATAGCCGGATGCATTATAGCTGATTTTAGCAACGGCATCGTTTGGCACACCTTTAACGATTGCCTGCTGCCATAAATCATAAATTCCGCACTTTGGATTTTGAACATAGGTTGTTGGTGCACTTGTCGCCACAAATCTATGAATATCCAGACCTTTGTTAAAATAATAACAGGCGCTGCTGCCAGCCGCAGTTTCACATTGCCATTTAAAAGGTCTATAAACCTCCGCGGTAACTCCCTCTAAAATTTTCCCATTTGCGTTAACGCCATTTGCTCCTGTTGGTAAATCTTTTTCCCCGGAAACTTCGCGATAAAAAATATAAGTAGCTCGGGGTTCATATTTTGCGTATAAATCTAAAGTGCCATCTGCGCGAACAAAGTCTACATATATTGAAGCCAGTTTTGCCCCTTCGCCAACATGTGATTCTACTTCTGGTAGCGCCGCAAAAGCATCAAAACGGCTTGCGTCACTCTTCAAAAAATAAGTTTCGTGGAAGGATTCAATGAGTACAAACAATGTCAATAAAATAGCCAAAATTGCCAACATGCCAGTCGCAATTTTTTGTATTTTTGTATTATTTAGTTCTAATTTTTTCATTTTCTTTTATTTAAAAATTGTAGAAGATCTTTCAGTTTAAATGTATTTATTACATCCTGTTTTTCCAGCCAGCCACGTTTAGCGGTAGAAGTTGCATACTGCAGATAGGCAATTTGATTAAGATGATGCGCGTCTGAATCAACGCTGAATTTTGCGCCCTTTTCTTTGGCCAGTTTGCAGTAAAAATCAAACAAATCTAATCTATCTGGTTGGCCATCAATTTCCAAAATAATTCCCCGTTTAATAGCTGTATCAATTATTTTTTCCATGTCGATTTCATATGGCTCTCGTTGATTAATTAGCCTTCCACTTGGATGCCCCAAAATTGTTATATATGGATTTTCAAATGCCTTTAAAACTCGCGCAGTTTGCTCTTTAATGGTCATATTAAATCGGGAATGAACAGATGCCACTACAATATCAAACTGTTTTAAAACATTATCCGGAAGGTCCATACTGCCATCTGGTTTAATATCGCATTCAACACCCTTTAGAATTGTAAAAGGAGGTGCGCCTCTTTTTTGACCACTCTTTTTCCACTCATCTGCATCCTGCTTAAATTGCGCATTAAGTGCCTCAATTTCCGCCCACTGCAGTTCAAATCTTTCCGGAGTCAGTCCATGCGCCACCGCCACGGCAGGGGAATGATCGGTAAGCGCAATATATTCAAAACCTTTGTCACGGTATGCTAACGCCATTTCTTCAATGCTGCACTGCCCATCGCTCCATTTGCTGTGCACATGCAAGTCGCCGCGTAAATCACTGTAGCTAAGTGGTTTTGGCAGTTTGCCTTTCACTGCTACATCAATTTCACCTCTATTTTCACGCATTTCTGGTTCAATGTATGGTAGCCCCACAGCTTTAAAAACTTCTTCTTCTGTTTTGCCAGCAATCAAAATTTCTTTTTTAAAAACGCCATATTCGCTAACCTTAAGTCCCATTTTTTTTGCGCGATCACGAATAGCCACATTATGGTCTTTTGAGCCTGTAAAATAATGCAACGCTGCTCCAAAAATTTTCTCATCAATCACTCGCAAATCAGCCTGTACACCGCTTTTCAAAATCACCGAAGTTTTTGTTCCGCCTTTAGCTATAACTTTATCAACTTCTGCATAATCAACAAAACAGTCCATGATTTTTTCTGCATCATTTTCTATGTCATGCGCGGCTACCAGTACATCCAAATCTCCAATGGTTTCTTTGCGTCTACGCAAACTGCCTGCATATTCCACCCGCTTAACCTGCGGACATTTTTTTAAATATTCAATAATTTTATTCACTTGATATAACGCATCAGAAAGCAGCATTCGCACAGTATGCCTTTCATGTTCTTCCATACTTTTTAGAATTTCTTTTTCACTTTTTTCGCCCATGCCGGGCAGGTCTCTTAATTTTCCAGCCATCGCCGCTGCACGTAATTTTTCCAGATTATTGATTTGAAGCATGGAATAAAAAAGCTTCACTTTGCGCGGACCAACACCGCGTAAACGCAAAATATCAAGCAACCCTCGATCAAACTGCTGAATCATTTTTTCATGATAAGAGCATTTTCCTGTCTCGATCATTTCTTTAATTTTAAGCGCAAGATCTTTGCCAATTCCGGGAATTTCCTCCAATTGTTTTGGGTCTTTGTTGTAAATATCAACCATTTCCCTCGGCCAATTTTGAACAGTCTGTGCAGCTTTATTGTAAGCCAAAATCCTAAAGCGATTTTCGCCATTTATATCAAGTATGTCACCTATTTCCTGAAAAATTTGAGCAATTTTTTGATTGTCCATATAAAAAGCATACAACTTTTTCTTTATGATCACAAATTGTGTGTTGCCCCTCTAAAAATCTGAGCCTATAATCATGGCAAGGGGTCATACCTACCATTCAAAAATTCCATGCAAAATCAAAACGATCCAGATCAACTAAAAATTCCAGCGTTCATGCGCAAAAAAGCCATTGTTTCCCAGGCCAAACAAAGGCTGATTTTAACCGCGCTAGATCGGAAAGAGGCAGGCCTTAGGCCAAATTCAAAGAAGGCGCTTGCACCAGTAAAGCCAAAATTGCGCAAAACTAGAACTTCCAATTTTATAAAGAAAACTCCCCAAGTTAGAACTTCCAATTCACTCTCAGAATTCAATGGCAATAATTATTCAAATTCCCTTCTTGAAGATTTTAATGAACCCAATATAGGTGGTTATTACAGAAATGAATCCACTAATCGCATTTCTGATCTACAAAGGCCAAATGAGCAATTCTCACAATTTAATACGGCCCAAGATCTGCCTCCTAAAATGGTTTGCATTGGTACAATTACGGAGTACCTTACAAAAATAAACGTTGCTATTATCATGCTCTCCGGAACCCTTAAGCAGGGGGATATCATCGCAATTACCGGCGAAAATTTTCTTTCTTTTCAAAAGGTTGAGGAAATTCAGATCGACCGCGAGCCGGTCCCTCTTGCCCAAAAAGGCGACCATATAGGTCTAAAGGTAAATGAGCCTGCTCAAACAAACGGTAAAATTTACCGCTTTCAATACTAATTATTAATTTCCAATTATTAATTAATCAAAACATCCAGCGTTTTTTTTGCTGTCTCTTCCCAGTCGAATTTTTTTAATTGGGCTTCTTCTTTTTGTATCAAGCGGGAAGCCAAAATTCCATCACTGGCCAATCTTTTAAGCCCCACACTGATTTCCGCAACACTTAATGGATCAATCAAATAGGCCGCATTTCCAGCCACTTCGGGGAGTGAAGTTGTTTTGGAAGTTAATACTGGCCGACGGTACGCAAAAGCCTCCAGTACTGGAAGGCCAAAACCTTCATATAAAGACGGAAATGCAAAAATTCGACAGTGGTCAAACAAAAATGCCTTTTCTTTTTCTGTGATGTAGCCTGGCATTAAAACATTTTTTTCTATTTGGAAATTTTGTACTGTTTTCCAAATTTGCTCAAACCCCACACCTCTTTTACCTGCCAAAACAAGTTTCCAGTCAGGAAATTCTTTTATAAACCGGTTAAATGCTTCAACCAGGCGTTCCAAATTCTTTTTACTTTCGAGCCTACCTACATATAAAACATAAAGGTCGTTTTCTTCTAAATGGAATTGTTTAAAAAGTTCCTCTTTTTCTGAGGTTTTCCATACTTGCAGCGGCGCAACATTTGGAGCTCCATGTGGAATAACTACGATTTTTTCTGGATTGCACTTGAAAAATTCAATTAGATCTTTTTTTGTGGCTTCACTCGGCACTAAAATTTTATAAGCTTTTTTAACAGCCTTTTTCGTACTTGAATTTAATACCCAGTGATGAAGAAAATTATAAGAATTTTTTAAATATTTAAAAGCCACGTCATGAATCATGATTATGGATTTTTTGGCCCCAATTAAGGGCAAAGTGTGCGATGGCACAAACAGAACATCCACTGGTTTGAAAAGCATTTCTAATGATAACCTGATCGTAGTCCAAAACCTTGGAAAAGGGATAATCCTTTTATGCACATTAAAAGGCAGATCTTCTGACGGTTTAAAATCTTTGGGAGCATATAGACGAACTTCTGTATTGTGATCCCTCCCCAGCAAAGGAAATAAAGAATTTAGTAAATGATAACTGTACCATTCCACTCCAGTAGCTTCCGGATGGCTAAAACGAGATGCATCTATGCCAATAATCATATGCAGCACATTAAAAAACAAATCACGTGCAAACCGGGAATATTATACCCGGTATCACCAAAATAAAAAAATAAACTCTTAAAAAACCCTAGCCAAAACCAGACCATATATTTTTTTAACACCTGCCATTTTTAGGCTTTTTGCACACGAATTCAAAGTCGCTAAAGTTGTAGCAACATCATCAATTAGCAGAATAGTTTCTGGTAAATTTGGCAAATTCGAATCAATATTTTTGTTATATTTAGGATTAAAAACAAAGGCGTTTTCTGCATTCTTTAAGCGCTTCTCACGGCTCAGTTGCATTTGAGGCATTCTAAAATGGATTCTTTGCACAAAATTAATAATTTTAAATTTTAAATGAGTTGCTTTAATAAATTCTTCAGCCAACAATTCGGCTTGATTAAAACCTCGGAATCGCAATCTTTTGGGGTGAAGTGGCACCGCGCAAATAACAGAAAAATGCTTACAATCTTCGTTGTCTTTTAGTTGCATAAAGGCCAAAACTAAAATTTTTGCCAATGGGATAGCCAATTCCTCTACAAATTCATACTTATAGACATGAATGCATTTACGAAGCAAAATATTTTTTGCAAAAGAAGTAGCGCAAATAAGACCGTCCAAGTATAAATCAGAGCTTATACATGCCCCACAAACAGCGCTACTGTCTCCCTTGTAACAAATAGGACAAACTTGATGCTTGCTAAGTTCAATTTTGCCAAAACAGTTCATGCAAAGATATTCGCCCTCCTTTTTACAGCCAAGACAAAGTTTTGGAAAAATTAAGTCCAAAATAAAGTCAAATACTGTTTTTACCCATTTTGACGTTTTTTCTGCGGAAAAAAGCATATCTTTACTCACTCAAGTATTCTGGTAAAATAATTCTGCCCTAAAGACATTAAGGATTTCTAAAAAAATTCTAAAATCGTAAATGTGCTTTAAAATGGAGGTGTAGCTCAGTTGGTTAGAGCGCAACATTGACATTGTTGAGGCCAGAGGTTCGAGTCCTCTCATCTCCACCATGGGATCAAAAAAGCTTGTCTTTAAGCCCAAAATCAGTTAAAATCATATCTAGTTTTTAAAACAATTTATGGCAGATCAAACGAATCCTCAAAATAATGGAAATTGGCAGATGAATCCTCAACAGGGAGCACCAATGCAACCTGGTTTTCAGGGCGGTAATCAAGGCTTTATGCCGCAAAACGGCCAGCCAGCACAGGGCGGTCAATTTCAGGGGCAAATGGGACAGGGCATGGCACCGGGAATGGGTATGGGCGGACAAATGATGCCACCTCCAGCTCCTGTGGAAGACACTACTCCAGCAAACTTTCAACTTGGCGAAAAACTGCCAAAGGTAATTAACGTAAGCATTCCACCGCATTCGCTTAATTTTGATGAGCAGCACTTTTTACATCTGCTTGCTGGATCAATTTCCCTTACAAAGGATGAAAAGAAACGAATCATCGACTCAATTCCAAAACTTAAACAGTCACAAGTTGATGAATTAATTCGTATTTTTGAAGAAGAGCGCCGTAAATTTGCTGAACTTTCCACAAAACACGTTGAACAATTAAAAAAACTCGAAAAACAGCATTATGATGAATGGATGGACCTAGAACTTTCACAAAAGGCACAGGCTAAACAAAGTAATGACCA
>CAZOQT010000022.1:16966-19682 GCA_964582265.1 uncultured Candidatus Peribacteria bacterium | reverse complement strand
TATCAAAAGGCACGCCACGTTCACTTAGTTCGTTTTTGAATTCTTCAATCATGCCGTCAATCTCCTCTTCTAAAAGGGCATCCGGGATTTCCACCTTGGTTAAATCAATAATTTTTTCCAAAAAATCATTTTCACGGCGCACTTTTTCTTCGTGCTTTTTATCTTGCTCAAGGTTTTCACGAGTGAATTTTTTTAGATCATCTAAAGTCTTTTCTTCACCAACGATCGACTTTATAAATTCCGGAGTCCACTCTGGCAGCTCCATTTCATCCACTTTTTTCATTTCGACCTTAAATTCTACCGCTTTACCCTGAAATGGTTTGTGGAAGTAATCTTTTGGAAAAGTGACTTTAAAAGATTTTTTTTCGCCTGCTTTCATGCCCTCCAAATTATCCTCAAAACCTGGAACCAAACTGCCATCACCAATAACCAATGGATGATTTGCGCTCTTGGTGTTTTCCAGTGGGGCGCCACCGTCGTCAAAACCCTCAAAATCAATTTCTACGCGATCACCTTTTTTAGCAGCGCGATCTACAGTTTTAAAGGTCGCGCGACGTTTTTGAACGTTAGATAGCACCTCTTCTACATCTTTATCTTCAACTTTTGGTTCATTTTTTTTGATCTCGATTTTGTCGTATCCACTAATTTTAACCTCTGGATAAACGGCTACTGTAGCCTCATATTTAAGCGGGTTCCTTTCAATAATGTTAATTTTTGGGCGGGAAACAGCCTGAACTTTTTCCTTAAGTAAGGCTTCACTATAAGTTTCTGGAAGCGCGATTTCGATTGTGTAATCAGCAATAACGTCATCCCCTACTTTTTCTTTAAGGATTTCAAAAGGAACGTGACCTTCACGAAAACCAGGCACGCGAATATTTTGAGAAATCTGTTTTACAGCTTTTTCGCGGTATTTTTCCATCTTTTCCGCAGGCACTTCTATGCTTAGTTGCACCTGAGATTTTGGCAAAGTTTTAACTGTGACGTTCATGGGGGGATATTAAAAAATTTGTAGATTTGGGTCGAATATTACCGACAAGCCTGAGTATGCTACAGGCTTTTTTGGGAATTTTCAACTGGGCCCTTAATAAAAGTGGCAGAGAGGTACACTGAACTAAAATTCCATAAATTGAAAAGATGGGCGCCCTCTAAAGGTATACGTGGAAAAGTGGTCATTACCATATACTGTCGAAAACGGTCAATGCCGGGTACTTGAGTTAACAAGCCCCCCCCCACATGCAACACGGTTATTGGAATATGATAAATATTCATCATCAAGCAAAGTTAAAATTACTTACAAATCAGCTTCAGCTGGTATTGAATCAAAAAAAGAACCAGTTAAAATTTCACTACCTACAACACGAACGCTTGCTTTCAATAAGACATAAAATTCAATGGACATTTGGCTCAGCCCCTTGTGCCCAAGCTCTCAATTTTGTTCTTACTCCTTCAACATAATCAAAGACGAGGTCTGCTCCACGCAGTTGCCCGTCATCTGGTGTGGTTTCCTTTTTTGTTCTTCCGCCTAGTTCAAATATGATCGTTTTGTGTGGAACTGTACCTTTATCATTCAAGATTGCTGCATCAATATTAAGGTGTATTTTACTTCTAGGGTGTTGCACTTGGCTATTGATTCTTACAAAGACTCTTGATTCTGAAGTTTCTGGTATCGGAGTAGCATTCATTAGTATGAATTTAAATTATTCTTACACCCATTCTTATTCGATCGTTAGTGGTAAGGAATCGTTCCATTGCCCAACTTAAATTTAAGCTTCCGGCCTGGGTATTAAAGCTCATGCATGGAAAAAAGCCTTCTACTTCCGTTTGTTTACCTAATGGAACAACTAATCTTTGATTATCAACATCTGGAATCCAGCCTTGTGTGGTCAAACAGTGCATTAGATGAGCTATTGCATGTTTCAGCGTTTGCGGATTTGCATTAACCGGAAACCCTTCATGTTGCGTTTTTTTCTCCCATGTTTTGGGTTGAAGATTTTTGCCATCAAAAAAGATGACATGATCTCTTTCTAGTCTTAGCTCACCGCCGGTCTCCTGCTCGACACCATATAATTCAATCACTGATTCTGCATAATTTGATGGTGCATGCCAATATTTCTTTTGTTCTGGAAGCATTTCCAATTCTTTTTCGAGTTTTTTTTCTTCACTATAGGTAGATGTTCTATCAGCAGCAACCTTTCTACAATGAGCATCTATTTCTTCTTCAACTCTCTTTTTGCTTGATGACAGAATGCATTCGTCTCTTTTATACATCAGTTTGTACATTTCCCCTTTATATTTTTCCTCTCTTTCGTTAAGTTCCATTTGTAGCTTCCTAATTCCCCAATCTAAATCATACCGTTCTTTGCTTCTGTCAACATAATGAGGGTTGTTTATGCATGGTCTTTCAAAAGTCATTATGGTTTGCGGATTAATGGCGGTAACTGGTCTTTTTTCATCGCCGACCAATAAACTGTTTCTACTTTTCCCGTTTACGCTTCCATGAAATGCCTTCAAAATAGTAGATTTTAACAAATCAAAATATAACGATACTGGCGCATCCGGGGTCCAAATTACTCGATTATAACCTTTTTCAAAGCCCTCACCGTCACACATTAACAATAGAATATTTCTGTCCATCAAAGGTCTGTAATGTTCATCGAAATTTGGTTTTTTAAACCCTTGAATTTCTCGCTGAGACGTAAAAAATCCAGCTTCTTCC
>CAZOQT010000022.1:13755-16956 GCA_964582265.1 uncultured Candidatus Peribacteria bacterium | reverse complement strand
TGTTCAAAGCTTCTTTTTGCTCTCTCCAATAATTGTTGCTCTGGCAAAGATTCCCTAGTGCCTTTAATTGGATGTATCTGATCCCGCAAGAGCTGGTTAGCCCTATTTAATTCGGCTATCCTACTTGCGTAAGTACGTTCCTTTTCATCTAGTTCTGCTCTTAATTGTTCTTCTATAGCTCTTGACTCTCGAGTAGCTGCACCCTTCACAGTCTCTGTAAGCTTTGCCTCGTATTCAGAAGGCGTCACATCATATTCACTTAAAGCCTGTTCAGCACCTTTGACCCATGCTCTTAATTTTGCTCGTGTACCTTCTTGATAAGCAAATACAAGATCGCAACTTTTTATTTGTCCATTTTCAGGTGCTGTTTCCTGCTTTTGTTTTCCATCAACTTCAAAGATTACGGTTTGATGTGGGATTATTCCTTTTTCGCTTAATGCAATCGCATCTACGTTTAAATGGATTTTACTTCCAGGCAATTGTGTATTGCTATTTATTATTACAAAGACTTTTTGTTCCGATATTTCTGGGTTTGGGGTATTCATGCTGTTACTTTTTAATAAATTTTTAAATTGAGAGATCTAATCTCTCGTAGCTAGACTTGGAATTTAAATATCCACCCGAAATTGGGATCATCGCCACATTCGAAGCGTAACTTTTCTATTATATTTCCGGTTGCCACCCCCATGCCTTTCTCTAGTTTCTGCTTTAATTTTTCTTTAGTCTCGGGTTTGTCTTTTGCATAAAACAGAGGATCTTGGGCTAGAGCCATTTTGAAAGCTCTAACCAGAACATTATCCGGCAATTCCCAATAAAACAAAAAGGCGCAGATTTCATAACCCTTCTCTGCACTTAAAGCTGCTAGCTTGTTAACGATGAAAAAATTTATTTCCACTGACTTTTGTTTGAACATTTCGTTGAACCCTGGATGAAGCCAGATTTGCCTATCGGTCAAAGTTCTTGGATTTGTTTCTAATAGCCTAATGAATACATTTGCAGCTAAATCAAAAACTTCAGCTTCTAGCGTATCTTCCAAAATAATAATTAAATTTCTGGGTGAATTTAATATTTCGAAGTCTAAAGCGCCCTTCCAAAATTCCCTTAATTTTTCTACTGCTAGTCCACCAAAAAATTCTTCACCTCTGAATTTTAAATAATATTCTGGCCTCACGGTACACAGCTCTAGCAATTTTTCTAATCCTTCATCTACTAACCCTAATAAAATTAGATATTTTACTTGGTCATAGCGGGCTTCGCCGTTTTTAGGATCTTTTTCGATTGCTTTTTTTATGTCTTCAGCCGCATCACTGGTTTTTCCTTTTTTATGATCTATGCGAGCGATTCCTTCATGTGCGAGCGAAGCCAGGACATGCTGATCTTTATTAGCCCTTTTAGAAGCTTTGTTGTATCGCGACAAAGCTTCATCCAGCATTCCAAGTAATTCAGCTGAATAAGCCGCACCATATTGATTTTCCACACTTGCTGCCATAACTTCTGCTCCTTTGCAAAACTGGACATAAGCATCTTTTAGATCATCTGGATTTGTAGCTGTTTGCAAACATTTAATACCATCTGCAAAATATTGAGCAGCTTCAACATTGTGACTACTTTCAGTTAAACTTACTAAATGAGCCAAAGCTAAATTTCCTTGACGAACTGTGGCTGTGATTTCTGCCGTGGATGCATCAATGCCTCTTGCCAAAACAACTAAGTCTGCGTGAACTGCTGCGCGTGTTAAAGCCATTTCCGTAGCGACTTTTTCCAAACCTTCTCCCATGGCTTCAAAACCAGAAGCTAAAGTTGCATCTACTTTTTCAAAACCTTCTTCAACAACTCCCATAAAATCTGTAACTAGTTTTCCCAAATCAACCACTCCTGTATTAAGGCTGGTCAGACTTCCCAGAATTGCGCCCAAACGATAATTGGTTTTATCCCGTTGAGAAATTGCAATTTGGCCTTGTCCAATAAGCGCATCTCCTTGCCTAATCCCTGTATCTCCCTGCGAAATAAGAACATCTCTTTGCTGAATTCCTATTTGATTTTGAGCAACGGAAATTCCTCCCTGTAAAAGCATACCTTCTCTTTGTTCCAGAGCCCTGACTCCTATGCGGGTTGATTCCATATTCGCTCTCAATATATCACCCAAATGATAATTAAGTGTTGCCATTGAAGCAGTTCCCCTTGTCTGTGGATATCTTTCCATAACCCTGTGCTGCATTGGGCCCGTAAGGAGCTCATTTTGGGCCAATACAAGTAACGTATTGTTATCTAAAGGCAGATCTCTGGCATGATCAAAAACTTTACATAAATCTTCCACTTGATCGGAAAATTCGGCTAAGGAATCAATTTGGAATTGACCTGCAAGGTGTCTGAGTATTTTTGTTTTTGCTCGTATTTCTTGTGGATTGCCAGCTATGTTAGATGCTAAAGAAAATGCTTGATTCAATAAGTATAGAGCATCTATGATCTCCGGAAATTGTTTAATATCATAACCTCTATCTTCAATCCCCGCCCTAACCTGCTCTCTGGTTCCTTTAAATGTTTTTTCCCAATTTGCCATTTTTCTGTAAATGGCTAGTTCGACATCAGTTGCCCCAGTGGAGTTTAAAACACCTTTAACATAAGAACTTATCGCAGCCATGCCACCAAGGTCTTCTCTTATCAAATCATCCATAGATTTTGTACCTCTTTCGGGTCCTTTTATTGAGTCTAAATCATCATGGACAGTACCAAAACCTATCTGTGTAGTTTCATTGAGGTCCCCTATCTCTTTAGATGTTGTTGCTTGGGCAGTATGTAATCGTCCTAATTCTGAAGCAATGCTCATCAAAACATTGCGCGTGGCTTTACCATGCATATCGGCGGTTGGAATTACGGTTTGCCCGCCGTGAATTCTGCTTAATTCACCAAGTGCCCTGCGTTGTATAGCCAAGCTTTCCGCCTGAAAATCCTGCTGATCAGCTCGTGCCTTATATAGTTCACCAACTATTCTACCATCGGGAGTATTACTAAATGGATAGAGTGGAATTCCGTGTACAAAACTTTCTATTTGACGGCCGTTGGACATATTTGTCTATAAAGGTTGAAAATATAGCATTATACTATTTGGATATGCAATCAAACATCAAAATTTAATAGAATTCTTCTGTGCGCAATTTTACTGTGCAATATCTTTGCGAACTCGTCAACTCTAATTCGAGG
>CAZOQT010000022.1:11757-13745 GCA_964582265.1 uncultured Candidatus Peribacteria bacterium | reverse complement strand
AATCTCGTTTTTGTGTTTTGCCAACAAACACATATCGCACAATACTCTTGCGTTTTCGTCAATGCGAATTCAAGGCATATCTTAGGCTTTTTTGCTATAATATGTAGATATTTTCTGGTATATAGAAATCTTAACTAAGAAAAAATGCTGCTTTGGTACATTAGACAATCTGGAAGAAACAGCTTATTGGCACGACCTACCCGTATAGTGTTTAGCGGCGGCGGCCCTGTTCCAGCAGAATCAAGCAGCAACTTGGAGGAAGAGCGCCGTTTTAAACGCATTGAAAGCCGTAGAATGGAACGCGCTGATCAAAGATCAAGCAGTCCAGAAAGAATTGAAGCCGCAAGAAATATTGATAAAATTCGCTTGGGAATTCGCGAAGAAGTAGCTGCAAATGTACCGGACGACATTGGAAGAAGGATTCATGAGGCCAGGGTTCATAGTGACCTGCGTGAATTTGTGCAGCATCATTACATGCACAAAGAAGATCTTAATAGAGGCATTCTAAAGCGCCCTCTTTATAGACTTGAACATCGCATTTGGGAATTCAAAAGTAAATTTTTTGGCGGCGATGCAGTTGATGCACGTGTGCGCAATGAATTTGGTGAAAGTATGAAAGTGGAAGATATGAAAGCGCATCTTTCAGATCCGCTCCGATATGCTTTTAATAATAGTTTTCAACCAGAAAAACGTAAAAAAATTGCAAAGGCATTGAGGCCAGCGACGGCGGCTGCGACAACTGCTCCGGCACCAGTAGCACCAGCTACTCCGGTTGCAATGCCTGCAAGCTTAATTGGAACTGCAGAAGATATTGCACTTTACGAAAGTTTGCATGGGGTTAGTTTAACGGGTAAGCCTGTAGTTCCTGCACCAGCTGCTCCCACTACTCCTACGGCTGCTACGACCCCAGCAGCTCCAACTCCCGCTGCAACCGCTCCCACTCCAGACCCTGAAACAAGCGGCGACGAATTATGGGATTTAGTCAAAAATGCAAGTTACACACAATTGTCACGTGCGGTTTCAGAGGAACCATCACTTAAGAAAAATGAAGATTTTGTTAAGTATATGGAAATCCGTCGCATAGAAGCCGACGCTGCGGATAAAATGCTGAGTCTTGAACGATTTGATGGTGAAAGACTCCAAAAATTTAGGAATGATTTGATTGCAGGAAAAATTGGAGCTTCGGATGATGAAAAAGGGAAAGTAAAAGAGACAATCAACTCCTTAACCAAAGATGTATTAAAAGGCGGCGCTTGGGATCTTCTGCAAGTAACTGAAGAGATTGATCCAAAATTTAAACTTTTAGCTGCACAAAATAAAGCGTTATTAGTTGAGCTGGAATTTATATATAGGAATCAAGGCTCAGAAGGTTTGATTAAAGCACTAAGTGCGGTTAGGGATAAGTTACCATTATCACCCGAAAAAGAGCCTGAGCATAAACCAGGTGAACCTGAGCACGCAAAGCCAGAATCCCTAAAGAAAAAGGAAGAGGTGAAAGAACATGTGTCTAAGATGAAAGAAGCATATGAAAAATTGCCAAAATTATACAACTCTGCACAGTTAATAAATCAGAAAGTTGTAAATGCGCAAAATTCAGTAAAGGAGAATAACGCGACTGCATCAGATCAAAGATCAGCTGTTGCAAAAAGACAATTAATCGCAGATTCGGATGCAAAACTGGATGCTGCTTTAAATGAACAGCAGGCGCTGTTTGACCAGATTAGTGACCTTGAAGGTGCATTCGTTGACAGTGCTCGAAAAATTACTTCCATTCTGGAAAAATATCGGGAATTTTCAAAAGTAGACAGTGAAGATAAAGAACTTAAGTCATTAAAGGATAGTTTAGCTAAACTTAATTCTATTGATAAAGATCAACTCTTTCCTTCAGGCGTTGATGGGAATGGGCGTGCCAATGGTCCGACAAGAAATATTGATGATTCTATTATTAAATATATTTCTGATAAAAAGAATAAATCGGAATTAGAGAA
>CAZOQT010000022.1:6691-11747 GCA_964582265.1 uncultured Candidatus Peribacteria bacterium | reverse complement strand
CGCGCGCAGCGGGCCCTGTTAAAGACACAGACAAGTCTGAGATGAAATTCATCTTTGATAAAGCGAACAAAGCTGAATTAGAGAAAATTTTTGGCAAAATTAGTGATTACGATAAATTTATTAATCCAAAGAAAAAGATTTCTTCATACCAATTGCTTGTATTGCTTAAAGAGCAGCAATTTAAACAAACTCCTTCTGCAACCCCTGCACTGGCGGCAATAGCAGAAGCCAAAATGCAGGTTGCAGATGCAAGCTGTGTTGATTTAATAAGAGCAGGAAACAATGAAATTGCGGAACATGAAATGACAGGATCAAGAGGAGTTTGGCATAAACTTGGACAATTCTTTTCTACAAAATCATTCGCCGGCGATGTCTTTACAGACCGCGATGTGATCGATCATTATGCAGGACTTGATCCACTTACGGAAGCATTCCGTGGCCTTACAAAGGAATCTTCTCGCGCCGACATTTTAAGAATTTTGGAAGAACAAAGAAAACACGGGCATCCAATCCCAAAATCCAAATTGCGTGAATTCCATATCGGGTTACAACAAATTCTTGCGACTCATTCAATTGAGGATCACGAAACAGGCAAACATAAGAAAATTCAATTAAAAGATACGGATTGGTCGATTGAAAAACTTATTAATACCATACAAAAGGTAGAAGCTCATCTTGAAGCCGAAGAAGCCATCAAGAAATCTTTGGAACGCGATAAATCAAAAGATAAACGATCGGACCTGGATTTTATGTTGGACATTGTTGAAGAAGAGCAGAAAGAAGAAATCCATGAATATGGCAGTTTACTGGAAAGAGTTAAAGATAAACTAAGTAATTTCTGGCTGACGATTGCGGGACGTAAGAAGGAAGACATTCAAAAAATCATGGCAGACAAAAGCCTAACGCCATATCAACGTAAACAGCAATTAAGTGAAAGAGGATACCTCTCTGTTGCCGATAAATTTAGAGGCGCAATCACGACTTTATTACTTATTGATGAAGGATTTGAAGTATATAGAGGAATCAAAAAATGGTGGAAAGGAAGAAAAGCTGCAAAAGGATTAGGTGAACCAACCACAAAAGGCGCTTTGCCTGCACATGAAGAAGTTAAGGTGAAAGCGACAGTTGAAGCTTCGCATGCTGAAGATGAACATAAAACCAAGGACCAACATTAATTTTAAAAAAATTTATAAATAATAAAACAAAAATATATGACAACTATGGATTTTGACCGCAAGGAATTCATTAAAACAGCAATAGAATCTTTTAATTTGCAGGATGCAGATCCTAAAAAGCTGGCCAGATTAGAAGCCGCAATTGATCAGCGACTTTCTGAACGCATTGTGGCGACTTTTGTTAGATACATGACCCAAAAGGATGTGGAAAAGCTGGAAAGATTGACACAAGAAAATCCCAAAGCAGACACATTCGATCTTTTAAAAGAGATTGCCAAGGATATCCCCGGAATTGAGGAAAAATTGGAAAAAAGCATCAATGACCTGCTTTATGAACTAACCTATGATGTGAACCAAATTCACGAGTATCAATATTATAATCAACGATAGGTAAATTGCACGCGTTCTTGGTTAAGTCCGACAAAAAAATATGCCGGCGCATAATACTTCTCAACAAAAAAACAAAAAAATAAAAAAAATTTATGGACATCAATAATAAAACAAAACTTGAGGAAGAGCTCCTGGGCGCCGCCGTTGAGTCAACTGCTGAAAAAGCTGTCCATCAAAAGAAAATGGGCAAAGCAGAAAAATTTGATGAACTTGTAAAGGAAGCAGCCAAGCAGATTGAATTGCAGGATGCAAAACTTGATAAATTCAAAGAAAT
Organism: uncultured Candidatus Peribacteria bacterium; assembly: GCA_964582265.1. Classification (GTDB taxonomy): domain Bacteria; phylum Patescibacteriota; class Gracilibacteria; order UBA1369; family UBA1369; genus JBAZYK01. The sequence continues at coordinate 9,908 of CAZOQT010000022.1, read as the reverse complement.
GGTAATGCATCAGGTGCTTGAAATGGAATCAAAAGCGCAATCCGAACAAGATGTGCGAATTATGCATAAATTTAAAGATGCGGTTGTGTCTATTGATGGGACCTTAAGACCTGCAGGTGTAAAAAAAGGATTTAAAGGTAATGAAGGACTTGCTAAAAGTTTAAGGGAAGTCGACGCCCTGGAAGAACAAAAAAAAGCTACAAAAGCCGAACTTGAATACTATGAAGCCCAAAGAACTGGCTGGATTGCATCTTCCAAGGACTGTATAAAATCTGCTTTTGTTATGTGGAATGAACATAGAGCAGCAGCCGGTTTCTTCAACCGAGGACATTTTTCTGCATTAGCATCTGGGTTTAGCTCTGCGTTAGAAGATAAAAGAGCAGCAAGAGAACATCAGGATGCAAAAGTTAAAGATTTACAGCGTGTCACAAAAAGTTTAGATAAACGTAAGAAAAAATTAGACGAGCGCCTGGCGAAAGTAAATGTTTTACGTGAACGTGGACAAGCGCTATTTAATGATAAATTTGGCAATGAATTAGCTGTGTTACTTAAAGAAAGAGAAAATCCAGCATTTATTGATTTTGAAGGTAAATTAGCACGCCTTAGAGCTAGAGTTATTAAATTCGGCAAGGATAATAAATATGTATCCTTTGTTTACTTTCTAGATCAAAAACTTGAGGCTTTGGGATATAACACCCATGCAATCCGTGAAGAAAGTGAGCACACAGATTTATACTTCAAGCCAAAAACAAAAATCGAAACAGCAAAAGAAAAAATCAAAGTTGCTGCATGGTATAGGGAAATTTTTGGGGAAGATGCTAATCCGAATTTACTCGAAGGATTCATTGATAAAATGCGTAGCAAGGCTCCACTACGACTTAAAGAATTGAATGAAGGTAAATTGAAGGATGACCTTTTAAAGGAGCATTTAAGATTCTTATTTAAGGGTGAAATCGCTGGCAATCCAGTGGGTGGCATTGACAATTTAGTGGACGGAAGAAAATTAGCACTTGATGCGGACAAACTAGTGGATGAGATCATTGGCAGTGATAAGTACTTTAAAAAGGTTAATAAAGACCAAGCTTTATTAAGAAAAGTTTATTTGAAGTTTCATAATAAGGCGGAATACGGAAAACTTGATGCACTTTCAAAGGTTTTTGACTATATCTTGGCCGAAGCTAAAAAGGAACAAAATGAGCCAGTGGTTAATGTAAGCGCACCACCAGAAAAGGTAAATACAGATCCACTCCTTCCAGATGCGGTTAATTTTTATAAATTTGTTTTGAATGGATATAATCCTAGACCTGGCCAAGCAGAGGAATTTTTAGAAAAAGCAAAGCTTAATTTTGAGGGTGACACCCAAGCTGTTCTAGAAAATGGTAATTATAGAAAAATCATAAGTTATTATTATGCTGCACGAATTGGAAATAAAAATTATTTATACGCAGAACCTAGAACACCAAAAGGCTTTACCCCAGATGATCTATTAGTAGCATTAAGTAATGCAAAAGGCATTTATGAGTTGCAACCAAATTATGCAGTTATTGATAAAGTTTTTATAAGATATTTTGAAGATGATGCATATAGGAATGCACCTCTTATTAACCTTACTCCAGCAATTTTTAAGGAAATAGAAAACAAAATTAAAATAGAAGATAAGTATTCTTCAAAATTAATTGATGCATTTAACTTATCGGACATAAATATGGCGCATGTACTTGTTGGTAAGATATGCAGTAGATTTTCAAACTACGTGGAACTATTCTCTGACCTAAATTGGAGCGATCCAGAAGTAATATCAAAATTTAGATTTTTTGTTACGGGCAAAATTGAAAATGAAAATATGACCTATCAGTTTTCAGACATGGCCCTAACTGGCATAGATGCAAGTCTAGATAATTATGCTGCTATATTTTCTTATGGAAATACATTGTCGAAATTGAATTTACAAGGTTTTATCGATGAACTTAAGGAATTCAAAAAGGATGCTAATAACAATGGAAAACCTTTAAAGTTTTTGAAATATCTTAAAACTAAATACACGACATGAAATCACAAATTAATAAATTCATAGAATTGCTGGATAAAAGTGGGCTCCCAGAAGAACGCAAAGAATATTGGCTAAGCAAGTTCAGCAGTAATGATTTTTCTGAAGCAGAATTCAATGCCTTTATAGTTGAAATGGAAAATCATATTCAGAATGTTCAATATGGCTATGAAGTCTTTAAGGACGAATCTGAGAAGGATGAAATGGCGGTAGCTAAAGTTAAAGCGGAGAAACTACCTGATTTAGAAGAATATCTGGTTCAACAGCCAGAAATCTTAAAAAAAGAAGCTGATTATTATAAAAAAGCCCTATCAAACGCCAAAGATGAAATGATGGGATCATTAAAAGTGTCACGTTCTGAAAAAAACAACCAAGACATCGAAGCAATTCGCAAAAAGCTGGCTTCCGGGAAGTAAGCCCCCAACGTGTGGTAGGCTGTTTTCCACTCAAAAACACCCAAAAAACATTGTCCAAATCCCCCATTTTTGGTATAATATAAAGAATAATCTTAAGTTCAGGTATGTCAGGATCAAATGCAAATCAAGAAGTGCTCGCGGCTCCGGAAATAGTTACTGAGCCAGATAAAGCCAAAAAAACCGAGCAGCAAGCCAACAAGCCTGAAGGCAAATATCGTGAAGCCGAAGGTTTTTTAGCAAAAAAGGGCATCAATAAGAGCAACTTTGATGACACCTTTGATTTGGCTGCGGCGATTGATTATGCTCCGGCAAATGACAAAGGCATAGCCGAAATGAAAGAGGCTAAAGCCAAAATTGATGAATGGGATGAACCAAAATTCTTTAATGTAAAAGATAGTGCAACTTTTGAATCCAGGGTTAAAAAAGCCATGGATGACAAAAAAATTACCGGCACAGACGCGGACAAACTTCGCGCCACAATGTTAAGTGCATATGATTCTTATGCAACACATCGCCGCTACTTGGACCGCTATTTAAAGGGTCAAGAAGCCAACGCTCAAATTTTACAAAACACTAAAACTGAACTTGGTACAACTTTGAGTGAAGACATGGCGGGAATTTATAAGAATCTTCAGACAAATTTTAGAAAAATGGATGGCACGGAAAAATTTGTAGTGGTCGGCGGTTTACTGCTTGCTACTGCGACTATCCTGCAATCGGATAATGCATATGTTAAGAAATTTAAGGACACACT
>CAZOQT010000022.1:0-6681 GCA_964582265.1 uncultured Candidatus Peribacteria bacterium | reverse complement strand
CCTACATTGGTAGCAAAATCTTTAACCTTGCAACCGGTAATGGCCCGCTTGATGCCCTAAATAAGGCCGTAAAAGATAAAACCGCTCTGCCGGAATTTTGGACAAACGCTTTCAAGACAGATGCGGAAAAGGCCATGATTTTAAGAGATAGCACGGTTTATCTTGGTGATAAAAAGTTTGATTATTTGGCTCAAAAGTATGAAGAAGCCAAGAAACAAGGCAAAGATGAAATCGAAATTGGTTCTGTTAGCAAAAATGACATGACTCCAAAGCAGATTTTTATTGCCTTGGATGTGTTTTTTAACAAATATGATAAGCGTTCAGTAGATGGCGAAGTTGTTGATTTGCAATCTAAATATGCAAAATGGAATCCTCCTGCAAAATGGACGGAAGTTGTTACAAATGAATTGATTGAAGATCAACAAATAGATATGCCAGACAGCACTGCCTTAAGAATGCAAGACGGCGTTTCTGGCTTATTGGAGCGCGGATATGCTAGCGCGGCCATTGCGGCTGGCGCAGCCTGGGAAACGACCACAGATAAAGCAGACAAGGGCTGGACAGCGACCAAAAATTTCTTTAAGGGCTTATGGAGAGGCAAATTCCCCGGCCGTGAACCAACTAAGGAAGATTTTCAGTCATATGTTAAAGAAAAATTCATTCAACGTCAGATTACAACTGGAGAATTTGATAGTTATGTTCAGGGTATGGCAGGACAGGATGCGCCAGGCTTTATTAAAGCTTTTCATGAGGCGGATAAAGATGCTGCTCATCATTATGATACCAAAAATAATGTTAAGTATTTTGTAGATGAGGCTACCGGTGGCACGCAAAAAATTTATCTGGTTGCAGAAAATAAAACCGGCGTGCTTGAAGGTGAAGAAGCAATTGCCAAAGCAAATGACGGAGCTTTAAACAATGCCGCAGAATTTTTAAAGGAATATTTAAAGGCAAATTACAAGCCTGGGACGCCAGATTACGATGACGCGCAAGAAGCCTTAAAGCATTTAACACTTTTTGCTGCACAGCAGGGTAATTCATTCCGTCGCGCAGAATATGCTACGGCACTTGTGAGCATGCCGCTGCCTGGATCTCATGACTTTAAGCGCTTAATGTTAAGGACAGAGGTTGCTGACAGCGCTGACAAGGACAAAAAAGGCGCAAAAGAAAAAATCGGCCAGGGGGTAGAATATTTTGGAGAGGGAGATAAGATTGATTATGCAAAGATGAGTAAACCTGAACAGGAAATGTTTAGGCTTAAATTTTATGTTGATGGAAGTAATACAGTTATGATTGATGAAATCTGTAAATATCTTACGAACAAGTATCGAGCGGTGGTTGATGAAAATGGTCATCATATGCCTCGCGAGGCGGCACTTAAACGTCCTTTTGCCATTGGTGTAGATAATGGCGATCTAGAAGATGTGGAAAAATTTGTGCCGGGGTATAAAAAAGAGCTTTATTCTAAGAAGCCTTTATTGGATGGACTTGAAGCAAAAATTCAAGATTTTGAAAAGCAGGCCAGTAATGATGCTAAAGAAACAGAGGCTGAACGAAAAGACCTTTATAAACTAATTCAGGATGGTTATGGCTATAAAATCAGATTGGCGATTTTAGGTGACACCAAAGCTCAAGCAGAGGTAAAGACCTGGAATGGATTTTCCGCTACTTCATTTGATAAACCTGAAGATTTGGTTGAATGGTATGGAGACAGAACGTTAAAGCATTACGCTCCCAAAAAGACTAAATAGAAAATTTCAGCACGGACTTACTTTAAGGTGGGGAATAGCCACTTGACTTTTTTCGTTTTTGGGTTATATTTACTTCTTAACATTCAATAAGTTATTTTTATGCAAACAGGTGAACATGAAAGAGGGCATGTTACTGAAAGAGAATTTGCTAAAGAGCAGGGAACATTACGTGTTGATGAATTAGGATCTACTAAGGTTGCCGCCTTAAGCGCAATTGTACTTGCTTCTGTTTTAAGCCTTGGAGCACTTGGTTGCGGACCTAATCGTCCAAATCCAGAAAAACCAGTTGAAGGTGGTTTTGGTCCTGTAGCAGCAGCCGAGGCAGATAAAATACACAAAGAGGAGCTGCAAAAGCCGGGGGCTAGACACCCAGAACCGACAATATCTGATAAAGTTTCTGGCGTGGCATATGACACTGGTAAAAGCGTGTCAACAGGCATAGAAAAAGTTGGAAATGGTTTAGAAAAAGCCTATCCTTGGATTTTGAATCTTGGCTTAATGGCTTTGATAATTGCAGCAGTTAGAAAAAAGGATCCGGATACAGAAGGCTGGACAGAAGCCGGCATAATGGCGGCAATTGGGCTACTTGGAATATCGTTTGATTTACCAATGACGCCTATGGTAATTGCAGCAATTTCCGAAGGAGGATTAAACGCACTTGGCGGATCTAAAGTGCCATGGTGGATAAAATTTCCAATTGTATTTGGTGCTGCGGCTGGTGCGCTTAAATTTAAATAAATTTTAACTTAAAGTAGTAAACAAAAAAGAACAAAAAGAAAAAAATATCTGCGAAAAATCTTTTTGTTCTTATGTATAAACGATCAATCACATTTTTTAATCTCTGGTTACTGCTCTGGAATTTGCTGGGCTACGGCGCGGGAGCAGTACAAAGCCTGGAAATGATGGCACAAAAAAATGAGGTATCTCAAACTGGCTGGCAGACGTCATCAATTGCCCCTATTAATCAGCTCCTTGAAAAAAAATATCTTGTCGACTCAAATTACAGCGAGTATAATCAATATGGTCTAGACAAGACAAACTCGGTTACTGACTATGCCAAAAACCTGGAAAAACTTGGCATTAATCTTCACTCTGGCCCGCAATCAGAAAGTTCTATTGCGACTAGCTCTTTGAATCGCTGCAAATCCCTGGTCTACAAGACTTTAAAAAGTCTGCCTAGTGAGGCAACTTCCACTCTTAAAAACTTGACGCTTTCGTTTGAAACGGATGCTCGTAGAGGACTGGGCGGAGGTTCCACCATCATACTAAGATGTGAAAATGTGACTGATGACGAGTTGGTTTCGGTACTGGTTCACGAGATGGGGCACATTGTAGATACAGGCCTTATGGAGGGCACTTCAGACTCAGGAGAAAGTGAATTCCGCGATGGAAATGACCCTGTATATAATAACGATCCAAGTTTAGAATTTTACCGTTTAAGCTTTGTGAGTGACAAAACTCGCAAGACTCAAGCGACAAAATTAGACTTTGTAACGGGTTACGCCATGACGGATCCGTACGAAGACTTTGCAGAAAGTTATAATTACTATATACTGCATGGTGTTGCGTTCAGAAAATTGGCGCGCGAAAATGAAATTTTACAGCAAAAATACAATTATTTGAAAACCAGGGTGTTTAAGGGATTAGAGTATTTTCTTGATGAAGAGGCGCGTACTGTTAACAGCGCAAATAAAACGGATAATGTAGGCAAAACCATAAGCTCAGGTGAGCGACAATATGATGCCACATTAGTCCCCTACGATCTAAATAAATTCATGTTTTTAGGATACTAAGGCTTTTCTAGGGCGTTGGTACTCCTAAGACCCAAAAGGCACCCCCTGCAAGTTTCGGGGGGTGTCTTGGTGTATCTTGCCGCCGTTTGTGCGAATGAAGAAAAGTTGACACGCGAATTGGGGTTTGTGTTTTTAGAAGGCTTTATATATAATTTGCCCGCGAAAAAGTTTACGCAGTAATATAGGTTCCAGCATGGTGGCCTTAGCTCAGCTGGCAGAGCATCGGGTTGTGGTCCCGAGGGTCATGGGTTCGAGCCCCATAGGCCACCCCATATGAAATTGCAGCATTATTAATCTGTGTTGTTTGGGGTGTTGTTTTTACTGCGTTGTTGACTATTCCAACGTATGTGGTATATTGCACTCTTGGTTTTTATGATTTTTTATGGATCGCTACAATATTCATGAAATAGAAAATGACAGGGATCAGCTTATGAAGGAAAGAGCCAGTAAGCCAGGGCATATCAACGCACTTTCGATTAGAGGCATAAGGCCTTTAAGGGAGCCCGTAAAAATAATGGGCAAATTTGATAATGTTTCTTTAGATAATTCTTATATTACAGGCTGGAAATTGTCTGATAACAATTTAGTGTTAGCTATTGAGTTGCCAGGCACAAATCAAAAAGTAGAAATAAATAAACAAACAGATTTTACTATTACCATTCCTATTGCACCTGGAGTTAACCCGCGGGTAGATGTAACCGGAAAAGCTTTATATGAAACAGAATTGACTGATTCGGATGAAGAAGGAACCAAAGATGAATATCTGGAAATGCAATTAACAAACATAGAACCTGGTATAAAAGATACTCTTAAAAATACCTTCATAGAACTGTCACATTCTGAAGAGGTTGTCCGCCGTTCAAGGGAAGCAGTTATACCAGAAATAAAATCATGGCAGAGAACTATCGGGGCAATAATATTAACTGCAGCAGCTGTCGTTGGGATTAAAGCATTTCGCGAGCGTGATGTGCCTGCAGAAAATTTATGTCATTCTATATCTGAAGGTAGAGTTCCTGAAAGAAAACCTGGATATCTTCGAATGCACTTGCGTACAACCGATCCTGCAGAAATTGTTGGAACATGTAGAAACAGATTTGGGCTCGTAGTCCAGTTAGAAGATGCAAAAAAGCTGGTAGAGAAAGCCGGTGTGATTGAAAAAAAATGATTTATGGAGTAAAAGTAGTTTAGATCATATCTAAAATTTGCTTTTATGGATGAGAACCAAAAAAAAGAATTGAAGGAGTTTTTTTTGTTATTTGCAGCTGAAAACAGCATTAGTGAGCCCGAGATGGAAAAGCTGGAACGTGTTATCCATCAGTTTGAAGTAAAAAATACGGAAGATGTTAAAGAATTTTGCGAATACATCATTAAAAAGAACCTGCAAAGTTTAACAGAGGATGAAATAATGGAAGCTGTGGAAAAAACCGGTCTTTTTAAAAAAGCTGATTAATTTTAAACAGGCTGCTGCCCTTCCTTTAGCTCTTTCCGGCCTTTTAGCTGTTCCTGAACGCGTTTTAAGATTCCTTCCAGCATTAAACTCATAAAATCTTTTAATGCCATGTACTCGCTTTGAACTTCATTTTGTAGCAAGAAATCCTCCAAACACAAAATTGTAAGTTGAAGTAGTGGCAGTTTTATTAAGCCATTTGTGTCTAAGGCTGTTTCTACCAATCGATGCGGCTTTTCAAAGGCGTATTTGATCATTTCCTGGATCCAGGCGTCTACAGCAATCTTGATCTTTAAAGGAAGCGTCTGATTTGGCATGTACCTGTCTGGAAGGGTCTGATTTTGACTATTTAGATTTGCTTCTACATTGCCTGCAGGAAGCAGTTTTATGCCAATTTCCTGCTGCATATCTGGATTATTTATAAGCAATATACTCACAATAAATGCAGCTGGTACATTTTGTTCTAACAGCCTTGAAACCAGCATTAAAATGTCTCTTTTTTGGCCAGTTTGAATGAACTTAAGAAGGATTTTAACCAATTCATCCTCTTTCTTTTTTTGCTTCTGCTCCCCTGCCTGGATAGCCTTTAATTGAGCTGCTGCAGCCGCCATTCTTTCTTTAAACTTCTCGAAGGCAGCAGGATCCATTGATTCCTGACCGCTATTAAACCCCGAAAATGACTCTACATCAGACATTGGTTTACATTAAAAATTAACCCAGCTTACAATGCAGATTGTAACACGAATTTGTGTTTAGAAGTAACTATTTTGGCTTAATGCCATCTTAGGTTGGCCCAATGGCAATTTATGCAACTACATTAACCAAAATGTCTTTATAAATACGCCCATCGTACTTTTTTAGCTGCTTTTCCTGGAACGCAACTTTTCCATCAATCAAAGCAAAAATAGTGTGGTCTTTACCCATTCCTACTCCTTTGCCTGGATGCCATTTGGTACCACGCTGACGTAGAATGATATTTCCTGCACGTACAACTTCTCCACCAAAGATCTTCACACCCAATCTTTTGGCTTGTGAATCTCGTCCGTTACTTGTTGAACCACCTGCTTTTTTATGTGCCATGATGACTTACATTATGATTTATCTTTGCCTAATAGCATGTGGATTTTACTGAAATCGGCTGCCTGATGCAAGAGAATATTTTAAAATATGGGCTTTTTCAAATTCCCCCACCACCTTGCATTGTTCAAATTATGTTTTTTTGCTATAATATAAGGATAACTCTATATATTTATGCGCAAAAATAGAAATACCAGGTTTTGGACGACTTTGACGGCAATTTTGGCCTTTGTAATGGCGTTTAATGCCTCAGAACGGATTATCCAGGCGCAGAATGCAGACTTGGGGACCGAGACTGTTAATCAGGCGCAGAATGCAGATTCAAATTCGACAGATTCAAACAATGCTGACCTTAACCTGGCTCGGGGCGCTGCACGTAGCGATTTTTTGAATCAGGTTAGAACTCAATTGCAAAATGCACAAAGCGATTATGTAACAATTAAGCGCAATATTCGTGATACAAATGACAAAATCACAGAAATTGGCGAGCAGGTTATGACACTTGAACAGCAAGTTCAAAATATGGATGAACAAATCAACAACACTCAAGATTTGATTAAAAGTGTACAGTGGCAAATAAATGATAAGGAAAACAGAATTAGGGTATTAAATG
>CAZOQT010000021.1:0-19864 GCA_964582265.1 uncultured Candidatus Peribacteria bacterium | reverse complement strand
TCCTTTAACTGCGAAATCCCCTCCAGTGTAACCGTAGAAACAAAACACGGTTTAAAAGCCTTAAACTTTTTGGCCAAAAACTTCTTAAATTTTTCGACCTCCTTTTTTATAGCAGCAGGAGTGCGATTTGGCACCTGTAAATCTGAGCTTTCTGTCATGTTTTGTAGCTTCCCCTCCAACAAATCCAACTTATTAAAAACGTAAATCATTGGCTTGTCGCCGGCCCCAATCTGCCGCAAAACATCATGCACCACCTCCATTTTATTTTCCATTTTTGGATCGCTCACATCAATCACATGCAGCAGCAAATCTGCTTCAATTGTTTCCTCCAAAGTGGATTGAAAAGATTTAATCAAAGTTGTGGGCAAATCCTGAATAAAACCGATCGTATCAGAAATCAGCGCTTGCTTAAATTCCGGCCGTTTATAAACATATTCTGCGCTCTCCGCAGCAAGACCTTCGTCTTGACCACCTACATCCTGGCCACCAGCTACCTCAACCTTATCTTCAAAATACAACTTGCCCACACGCGTATCCAAAGTCGCAAAAAGCTTATCTGCTGCATACGCACCCTTGCGCGTTAGTGCATTTAATAAACTGGATTTACCGGCATTGGTGTAACCAATTATTCCCACCGTTTGCAAATTTTTGCGTCTGCGCCCTTCACGATGCAATTTGCGAACCCGCTGACAATCCTCAAGTTCCTGCTTAATTCGGTCTTCGTGTTTACTTAAATGCCTCTTCATAGTTTCCAGATTTGTTTCACCGGCACCACGCGTCCCAATACCACCACCTTGACGCGTTAACTGCATCCCCATACCATAAATTCGCGGCCCCATGTGCCTGATAGATGCCAGTTCAATTTCCAATTTTGCTTCACGCGTAGTGGCATGCTTTTGGAAAATTTTTAAAATAAGATCGATTCTATCCCAAACTTCCATCTTAACTTCACGCAGCATCTCACCCAAATTATAAGTCTGCATCGGCCTAAGTTCGTTATTTACAATCAAAATATTGGCACCAAGCTCTAAAGCGTCCTTTTTAATTTCGTCGATTTTACCGCTGCCCACAAAAGTTTTATAACTTGGCAAAATTTTCTTTTGAACTTTCTTTACCAAAACAAGTCCCCCAAAAGTGCGCACCAAATTTTCCGCTTCTTCCAGGCGATAATCCGCTTCCTCTTTGGTCATATTTGGAGGAACAATATCAATAAGAATTGCCTTAAGCATGCGAAAGTTTTTAATGAATTTTTAAAACGCACAGACTTTATTCTGTAAATTCTTTTTCCACTGCTGGATCGTATTTACCAAGCGCAGCCAGACTGTTGCATTTTGAGCGATGAACGAGCGCCTGTTGAGCACGCGCCACATTTTTAACCGTATCCGCAGCCCAAATCTTTAAGGCCGAACTTTGAATCGCGCGACCATAAGAAAAGCTTAATGGCCATGGAAGTCCGCCCATTTTGTTCATCAAATCCAGATTAATTGTGGCATCCTCATCACTCTGCCCACCAGAAAGGAACACCACACCAGCAAGATCATGAGGAACGTTTTCGGTCAGACATTTGTAAGTAAGTTTAGCAACTTCCTGCGCAGAAACTTTTGCCGAGTCTTTTCCGGCAAGAACCATACTAACCTTTAAAATTGTGCCTTTAACATCTACACCTTGCTGCGCTAACTGGCTAAACAAAGTCTTTAAAGTAAGAGCTGTAACTTCATAACACTTTTCAATAGTGTGATTTCCATCAATCAAAATTTCCGGCTCCACCATTGGAACCAAACCACATTCCTGGCAAAGAGCGGCATACCGAGCCAGCGCGTGAGCATTGGCCATAATACAAGCCTGACTTGGCATATTCACACCAGCGCCATTTTGCCCAATCGCAATAACCGCACGCCATTTGGCAAATTGCGCACCAAGCCCAGCATATTCAATCAAACGATCCCTCAGGCCATCCAAACCTTCTGTCACTACCTCTCCACTGTGCAGAGCAAGCGGCTTTGGCCCCATATCTACTTTAATACCTGGGATAATCCCCTTTTTCTTTAATACATCAGCAAAAGGAACACCGCTACTATCTTTTTGGCGAATAGTTTCATCATACAAAATCATTCCACTTATATATTGTTCAATTCCAGGCGCAGAAACTAAAAGTTCACGATACTGGCGGCGATTTTCTTCTGTACACTCCACTCCAACGCTATCAAAACGCTTTTTACAAGTTCCACTACTTTCATCAATCGCCAAAATACCTTTTCCAGGAGCTACCATTTTCTTTGCAATAGCAGCTAAGACTTGCGCATCCATATTATTAAAAGATTAAAAAATTCTGATCGCCCACAAAATAATGGCATTTTCACAGAAAAACAATATTCCTTCATAAAAAAAGAGTAAATTTTAGGGTTCACGAAAAGCGATTTTTCTGTTATAATGAGATAATTAAAATTTAAAAAATAAAAACTAACACCAAAAAAACATGAAAAACACCAAAACGCCTTTTTTAGATAAGTCCATTTCGCTTATTGCGATTTTTGTTGTACTGCTTAGTTCATCCGCAGGCGCACTTAGAACCAGTAAAGCTGCTATCAATGATTACACCGTAACTGGAGCCAATCCTGCTTCTTTGCCAGATGTAGGCGCTGCTGGAGTCACTTTACCTACCATTACTTTAACCAGTAGCGGTGATGACGATTTTGTTGGCGCAGATGAAACAATTCGTATTTATAAAGCTTCAATTGGCTATAGTGGCGTAAGTTTTGACCCAAGCGTATTAGAAGGAGATTTAACCATAGGCGGATCATGTGGTTTTGATAGTGTAGTTGGAACATCATATTTTATTACCGGAGGATCTTTGGTTACCATGACCATCCATAGATCAGGTGGAGCAGTAGCACCCTGTACAGATGGCCAAACTATTACTATTGATGGTTTAAAAATTATTTCTACTGCCTCACAGGCAGCCCCAGGATCTCCAATTGGACTTGTTGCAGTTGATAACTCTACAACTTCCCCCGGATTCCCAGTACAAACTTCAAACACTGTTCAATTATCAATTAATGCAGCAGATCTAAACGCATCTGCAACAAAAGCTACGCCGGTAACAGGCAGTACAGATGACCTTACGTTAGATCTTACCCTACCTTCAAATTTAAGCGCCGACGGAACCATTGAAATAACATTTCCAAGTTCTTATACTATTGCAAATACCACAGCCACCATTACAAGTGGATCCATAAATCCAAATGCCGGAAACGCCGAACTTTCAGTCACCGCAAATAATTTAACAAAAGTTTTAACATTAACGGTAAGTGGAGGAATAGTTTATTTAAATTCAGGCGTAGTCAGCATCACAATACCAGGCGTGGATGCAATTCCAGATTATGCAGATACTGCAAATATCACTTCCGTAGTTGTTAAAAACAGCACTGGCGCTACCATTGCGTCAGATTCAAGTGTAACCTTAACAGACACTTCTGCTGCTACATTAACATCAACAAATGTCGAACCTGCGTCTTTAATTACAAGCGAGACAGGTAACGTAACAATTTCTTTTACAACTGTTAACGCAATTCCAAGTAATGGTAAAATTGTCATAGACCTTCCAGCAACTTTCGATGCCACAAGCTCAAATGCAGTATCCAGCACCAGCAACATTGATGGCACTTTTGCAGTAGTTCCAAGTAACGGAGATGGCACAAATGACATAATCACAATCACCCGCCAAAATGATGGAACACCAGTCAGTGGCGGCACTGCAGTTTCGTTTGTAATCAATGACGTTCAAAACCCCGCAAGTAGCGGATCAACTGGAGTTTATAGTATTAAAACTCAAACATCTGCTGGCGAAACAATTGATAGCGATACTAACGTAACCGCCGACACAATGTCAGACCCAGCACCTGCTCCAACACCTGCACCAGCCCCAAGTGGAGGAGGTGTAGTAATTTTGCCAGTAACAAATCCAGTAATTCCTCAAACAAATCCAGATGATATTACACAGGTTAATCCAGAAAATGTAACTAGCCCGGAAACTCAACAAACAGAATCAACAAATGAAACAAGTGTTAAAAAAACAGAAAATATTGCGCCAATAATTAAGCCTAGTAAACCCAAAATAGCTACGCCAAAATTAAGACCAGCCGCAGTTGTACCTGTTAAAAAAGCGCCAAGAACACGCGTACAGGTTACAGTTGATCCACGCACTCAGACCAAAAATCCTTTAGTTACTCTTTGTACATTCCCAACCGAAGAAAGACTTAAAAATCCTCTTAAAAACGGTCTAAAGGCAGATATAGATTCAGACAGTGATGGAATCAGTAACGTTCTGGAACAAGCCTGTGGCACCAACTTAGCAAATAAAGACACAGATAGTGACGGCTACACCGATGGTGAAGAGCTTTACGATATTGGATCAGATCCTTTAAACATTAACGATCCAGTAAATCAAAATGATCGTCGTAATGCCACAATTCCAATCCGTGTTACCGGTTTTTTTGACAAACAAATTGTACAAGCTGTTTCATTGATTAAAGGTATCGCCAACATAAATTCAACTATAGAAATTACCATTAAAGACAGTAAAAGTCGCGTAGTTCATCAGGGACAAACACGCGCCACAGAAAACGGGGTATTCCTTTACGAAGTACCAATCGCGCTGGAAGATGGAACCTATACTATTGAAGTAGCAGAAAAGGCTGAAAGCTCACTTGTTAATATGTTAAAGGCCGATGTTTTTAACGCATCAGAAAGCACTTTAAAACAAAATAAACCTGCTCAAATTCAAATTACAGTTAATAACAAAGCGGACGTAACACCTCCAACCCCTAACAAATTGGATCAGAAGGATTTGACTGAAGAAAATCTGCTTAAAGGAGCAAGAGTGGTTATTATCAATAATAAGCCAATGTTAATTGGAAAAACAAAATTTGGAACAGAAGTTTTGGCAAACTGGCATAGCGTTGTCTTAACTTCTGCCTTGATTGCCGACACTACCACCGGCGAATTCGCAATCGAACCACCAAAAAATCTTAACGCTGGCGACCATGATGTGTTTTTGCAAACTATTAGACCAAAAGATGGAGCCATGAGTAAAACTGTAAAGATTTCTTTTAAGATTGATGAAAACACTGCTGCGGCTTTAAATTCATCAACTTCAAATTCAACATCTAATAATTCAAATCAGACACAAGTATCTACAAATAACAATACAGTTACCTACTCCTTAATTGGTTTTGCGATTTTGATTCTTGCTGCCGGTGTGATAATTTATGTGCGCAAAAAGAAGAGCATTGCAAGCTCACTAACACAAAATTCATCACATGAAGAAAACCAAACATCAGCAGATCAATCAACAGAAAACCACACTACTCCAGAAAACCAAAACGAACCTAAGTTATAAAGCCTTTATTTTCATTTTTTTGCTGGGAATTTGGTCGATGACCGCCCTGGCAACTCCAATATCACCAGAGGCGGCTCCAGTAGCCGCCCCTGTTGGTGGTGGCCTAACTGCGCCAACTGGCGGAACAACCGGCACTTCCGGATCTAGTGGTGCTTCCGGCACATCTGGAACTTCAAGCGCAGGAACAAGCGCCCCATTATCTGGAGAAGCCAGTACTTTAAAATCAGGAACTGGAGCTTCAACTCAACAAAGTTCTGGAACAATCTCAACAGGGACAAACACTTCAAAAACCGGATCCGGATCAAGCAGTACCACTACCAAAACAGCTACCAAAAGCACCAGCGCTGGCTCCTCCACCACCCAAACCAAACCAGCCCCTATCACGCTAATGAGCAAAATTTTGGCACTGGGAGAAGATCCTGCTTATACTTATGATTCCAAAATCGGCCCAAAAATAACCGGACTTTTTGATTATCAACTTATAAATTATGACAAGCCATTAATTAAAGGCGTTGGCCCAGCCAATGGCACTTTAAAAATCACTATTTTAGATAGCAAAAATGCAGTGCAGGTTAGCGAAGTAATTACAATTGGCGAAAACGAAGTTTTTCTGTTTGAAACCCCCAATCCTTTAAAAGATGGCAAGTACACAATAACTCTAAAAATTGTCACACCATCAACTGAAACAGTTAAAACTTCAAAACCACTTCATTTTACGGTTAATTCAAAGCTGAATGTAACTGAACCAAATTCAAATCTGGAAATAACAAACACTCAACCGATCATAAACGGTAAAACCGGACAAGGATCTTTTACAATTGCTTCATGGCAAAGTGTAGTTTTAACTTCTGCTTTACTTGCAGACAGCGATTCCGGTGAATTTTCTTTACAACCAAACCAAAAATTACCAAGTGGAGATCACACAGTTTATGTTCAGGCGGTACGACCAGAAGATGGCGCAATGAGCAAAACTAGCAAAATTTCTTTTACAATTGAGGATGAAAAACCAATTGTAACTCAAGAAACTCCAGACCCTGCAAATAATGCAAATCTGCCTGCCCAAAATACGCCACAAACCGATTCCAACAACCAACAAATTTTTTACTTAATACTTGGTGGTGTGCTTTTAGTTGCAGTTTTGGCCGGAGGCGCCTATGCTGCCAAACGCAAAAAGTAGTTTAATGTTTATCAGTTTCATGCGCATCAATAAATATTTAGCCCAGGCCGGAGTTTGCTCGAGACGTGAAGCAGATTCCATCATTAAAGACGGCAAGGTAAAAATTAACGGACGAACCGCTGGACTTGGCGATCAAGTAGAAGAAACTGATGAAATAATATTTAATGGGCAAAAAGTTTCATCCACAAAACCGGAAAAAATCTATATTGCTTTTCACAAACCTTTTGGCGTTATAACAACAACAGATAAAACCGCCGACAACACTATTTTGGATTGGGTTAAAGTTGACACTCGCATTTTTCCGGTAGGTAGATTGGACGTTCAGTCTTCCGGATTAATCCTCCTTACAAATGACGGAGAAATCGTCGACAAGATCTGCAAAGCTGTAAATCAACACGAAAAAGAATATATTGTAACAGTTGATAAGCCGCTCACCCCAGACTTTTTAAAACGAATGGCCACAGGAGTTTACATCTTTAAGAAAAAAACTTTACCAGCCTTTGTCCAAAAAATTTCACCACAGCAATTTATTATCACCATTGTTCAAGGCATGAACCGCCAAATCCGCCGCATGTGTGAAGCGCTTGGCTACGAGGTAAAAATCCTAAAGCGCGTTCGCATAATGAATATTGAACTTGGCGATTTACCACGCGGAAAATGGCGATTTTTAACCCAAAACGAAAAGAAAGAATTACTCGGAACGCTGAAGTAGCACTTTTATAAGTACCATCCTTGGGTTTCACAAACTTTTTCATAAGTAGCTTGCACATTTCCCCAAGTCTCTACATTTGTTGAAAGTTTGCTTTTGTCCAAACTTCCACATATCAACTCTCTCAAATCCATTATTCTACTATAATTATCAGAAAGCATTTCGTTTCTATCTAGAACCGTAGCAAGTTGAGCGCGCGTAACATAATCATTTGGACCAAAATTTCCATTATCGTAACCTTTAATTACACCGCGAGCAACCATGGCGTTAACTGCATTTGCATAATAAGCATTGTAATCTACATCCGGAAATTTCTTTACTGAATCCTGAGCATAAACCATCCCCAATGAAATTATTGACCCAAGCATAAATATTCCCAGATTTTGAATAAGTTTCTTCATGATTTTTTAAATTAAGATGTAATACATCTATTAACCTATTTTACGGAAATTGTATTACAAAATACGCAATTTTGTATCAACTTGTGTGCGCACTCAGATTCTTTTATGATGGGCAGGCTGATTGCTAAGCCATAATCAAAATTTGTGAAAACTTCTAAGACTAAATCCGATCAAAAATCTGCAAATTTTTGGGCGAATCTAACCAAACCCATCATTGGCCTTGCTCCCATGGACGGCGTCACCGATGCACCATTTAGATATATAACCGCCAAATATGGCCAGCCGGATGTACTGGTTACCGAATTTACTTCCGTGGAAGGCATCGCCGCGGGCGGAGTTAGGTCACTACGTGCTTTTATTTATGATGAAATCGAGCGCCCGATTGTTGCCCAACTATTTGGCACGGACGAAAAAGCTTTTTATAAAGCCGCCGTTTTATTGTGTGAATTGGGATTTGACGGCATCGACATCAACATGGGCTGCCCAGCGAAAAACATTGCCAGCAAAGGCGCAGGAGCAAGCCTGATTTTAAACCCCAAACAGGCTCAAAAAATTATCAAATATACAAAAAAAGGTGTGGCCGATTGGGCCGATGGACTGAAATTAGAAGAAGTCGGCCTGCCAGAAAATGTTGTTACTTACGCACGTCAAATGCAAGCAGATATGACCAGTGCCAATAAGCATAACAATTTCTCTCAACATAAATTATTACCCGTTTCTGTAAAAACACGCATAGGATACGACAAAAATATTGTCGCGGACTGGATCAACACACTGCTGGAACAAAAGCCTGCCAACATCAGCTTACACGGCCGCACTTTAAAACAAATGTACACAGGACAAGCCGACTGGGAAGCAATCGCCCAAGCTGCCAAAATCATTCATGAATACAACAAAGCACACGCCAAGTCACGCATTTTCACCCCCATCACAATCCTTGGCAACGGCGACGTAAAAAGTGTAGAAGAAGCCCACCAAAAAGTTAAACAATACGGAGTTGACGGCGTACTAATCGGCCGCGCCTCTTTTGGCAATCCGTGGATTTTTAGAAAATCAAACTCCAATTATAAAACCGCCGGAACGCCAACCGCCGCATACGAGCCAACCCTCCAGGAAAAACTGAATATCGCCATCGAACACGCCAAGCTGCACGAAAAACTTTTTGAACCAAAATTATTCGTGATCATGCGCAAACATTTAGCCTGGTACTGCCGCGGGTTTGCCGGCGCCAGTGAAGTTCGCCAAAAACTAATGCAGGCGAATAATGCTAAGGAAGTTGAAGAAATTATACGTTTAATTTGACCTTCAGCTTGACTTTCAGTATAATCTCCTCCGCGCTCGGGTAGAACCTGGTCAGCGTTCCGAGAAGGGCTTTTAGAAGACATTTTAGGGCTAAAAAGCCACGCCAAAACTTACCTATTTTTATTTTTAGCCGCCCTTAGCCTTTGGCTCTAGGCAGTAAACAACCCAAATCCCATGTCCAAAATCATCAACATCGCCATTATTGCCCACGTAGATCACGGCAAAACCACATTAACAGACTTCTTACTCCGCCAAGGTGGCGCTTTTAACGATCACGAAAAAGTTGGCGAACTTGTAATGGACAGTAATGACCTGGAAAAAGAACGTGGAATTACTATTTTGGCTAAAAACTCTTCAATTCATTATAAAGATTACAAAATCAATCTGGTTGACACTCCAGGGCATGCCGACTTTGGTTCAGAAGTTGAACGTGTACTTAAGATGGTTGATACCGTTTTGCTTTTAGTAGACGCCAAAGAAGGTCCAATGCCTCAAACCAAATTCGTACTTCAAAAATCACTCGCGCTTGGGATTAGACCCATCGTAGTTATCAACAAAATTGACCGTAAAGATCAACGTGCGCACCAGGTAATTGATATGGTTTTTGATCTGTTTGTAGCACTTGGCGCAAATGATCAACAACTCGATTTTCCAATTATATACTCAATCGGCCGCGAAGGAATCGCTAAACATCAAATGGAAGATGAAGGAAAAGACCTAACTCCCCTTTTTGAAACCATTTTAAAGCACGTAAAACCTTATCCGGATAAAAACGCAGAACCACTCCAAATGCAGGTTACAAACCTGTTTTATGATGACTACATCGGCCGCATTGCCCTTGGTAGAATTTCTAGAGGAATGATCAAAGCAAATCAGCAAGTAGCGGTTTGCAAACGTGATGGTTCAATCAAACCAGCCAAAATCACCAAACTTTTAGGTTTTGAAGGAATTAAAAGAATGGAAATTCCAGAAGGCGAATGTGGAGATATCGTAGCCATCGCCGGGATTCCAGACATTACCATTGGTGAAACAATTGCAGATCCAGCAAAGCCAGAAGCTATGGAACTGCTGCAAATCGACGAGCCAACTTTGTCCATGAATTTCTTGGTAAATAACTCCCCTTTTGCTGGTAAAGAAGGTAAGTTTGTAACAACTCGCCATATTAAGGATCGTCTTGATCGCGAACTTCAAACCAATGTGGGTCTAGAAGTAGAGCCAATTGCCGGCACAGACGGATATAAAGTTTCCGGACGTGGTGAACTTCATCTTTCAATTTTGATCGAGAATATGCGTCGTGAAGGATTTGAATTACAGATTTCACAACCAGAAGTAATTTATAAAACAATCAATGGCGAAAAGATGGAGCCGGTTGAACAATTAGTTATTACTGTTCCAGATGAATATCAGGGTGTAGCGATTGACAAACTTGGCACCAGAAAAGGCGAAATGCAAAACATGCAGTCAGAAAACGGCCAAACTCGCATGGATTATCTTATTCCTACACGTGGACTTCTTGGCTTTCAATCTGAATTTATTATGGATACACGCGGTGAAGGTTTGATGGATCACAGCTTTTTCCACTATGAAAGATTCAAAGGCGAAATTAAACATCGCACCAACGGTGTAATGATTTCCGGGGACAATGGTGTTTCTGTTGGTTATGCACTTTGGAAGTTACAAGAACGTGGCAAAATGTTTATTGGTACCGGTGTTGATCTTTACGAAGGCATGATCATTGGCGAAAACGCTAAGAGCGATGATTTGGTTGTAAACCCATGTAAAGAAAAGAAGCTTAGTAACATGCGTACCAGTGGTTCAGACGAAGCCATCCGTTTGGTTCCACATCAAGAAATGTCTCTGGAACAAGCCATGGAATACATCCAGCGCGACGAACTTGTGGAAATCACACCAAAGAACATCCGCATCCGCAAAAAGTTCCTAACGGAAAACGAGAGAAAGAGGAATAAGGTGGAGTAAACTACCCCAAGCTCTTTCTGATTTTCGCGGCCTGCTCTAATTCCAAAGTAAAATCCTCGCCCACTTTGCTGTGCAGGTAAATTGATGAAACCAGATTGCGGTGGATGAAGTGGTGCGTTTTGTGCGGCCCCAAGTTCTTGCCCAAAAAGTCCTCCACATATTTAACATCGTCACGAATGGCTTTAAACGCAGGATATTCCTCCGCCAAAAAGTCCAAATTTTCTTTGTTGAGATATTTTCCGGCGTGCGTTAAATCCGCTTCCAGATTTAAATAATGATCGCGCACCAATTTGCTTAAGCCCAGCTTTTCCGCTTCCCTAAGGCCTCTTCCCGTACCAATAAATTCTGGAGGAACACCCAGTGAATACAGTACCGCCGTAAAATTAATGGCGCGTGGCAGGCTAACTTTGCCCACACCGCGGGAATATCCAAAAAGTCCAATATGCTGCAACCTTTCACGACGCGGCGGAATCTGCACCGAAATTTTGTTGATTAGTGGCGCAATCGCTTCAATTGTCTCACGATAATATCCCGCAAAAACTCCATTCAAGCGCTTAACATCATCAATTTCTGCATCCGTTAAAATCCGCGGCTGCAACTTTGGCAACTCTTCATGAATCAGCGCGATCGCCTTTTTGACCTTATCCAAATCATAATCATATCTAAACGCCGACTGCAAAGTCACTGTTCTAATCCCCGCAAATTCTCTTATTGTTTCTTTGATGTTGTCCGGATTAACGCCTCCTCTAAAAGGCAGCGACCCCGTACCAATAATCGGGAAAAAAGGAATTTTAAACTCATCTTCTAACCGCTTAAACAAAGTAAGCGCCACCTTTGTAGATAGCACCGCCGGCACCAACCCCGCATTAAGTGCCGGATCACTACGGGCAATAAACGGGCGCAAATAATTTATTTCCCGCCCATATTCTTTTTTATACATCGCAAAATAATCGCGCAAAACACTGTCCACAGAAGTTAAATCGTCAATTTCTTCAAACAGCGGAATCACATTAAAATTTTCAAAATCCTCTGCTCGCCCACCAAAAATTTCATTCTTAATTTTAACAGTTCCCCAAAATGTTTTCTGCACGTGCATTAATTGCTCTGCGGTTTTTGTCATTGGCAAAATAGCCTCAAAAAGCGGTGGACGATGCATCTTCATAGACTCTGCCAAATCATTCGCCGTCAAAATACTCATAAAAGCGCGAGCCAGTCTGTAACCCCTTTCTTCCCACACGTTAGGAATACGAAAAGTCAAAAAAATGTCCCGCCCCAATGCATGTTTACCAACCGGATTAAAAAAATCGCCATACTTCTGAAAAAGCCTATCTATAACGGCTTCATCCACAAACTTACCTTCCCAATCCCACATGTATTCCTGCATTCCAAGTTCATCAAAAACTCTATAACATTCCTCAATTTCATCCGCGGTATTAATAAACTTTTTTCCGCACCAGTAAGCCTCACAGGCGTTGTCCGGATGCTGCGTGGCCATGGTAATCGGGATGTTTCTTAAGAAATCTGCCAAGCTTTAAAAATTACTAATTAGTTTCAACTTTTTTACCGTATTTATCTGCAGTTTGCTTTTGAACATCATTAAAATTCACAAGCGCATCATTTTCTTTTTTACTAAAATCATCAACCACTTTCATTAAATTATTTACTGCTTGCCCATCTTTTTCTTTACCAACAAAACTGCGCAAATTAACAATCAAATTGTTTAATCCTTCCACTTCCACATCAAAAAAGTTTTTCATAGCTGCAGCAATTGCTTCACCACCCTTTGGGACCTGCAAAGCCTTAAATTCATCATAAGTTTTTTGCACATCAGCCAAAACATTACTCATTTCACTTGCCGCTCTACTAGCATCCAGATCCTGCCCAGATAAAAACTTCGCACTATCTTGAGCTCTCTGCAACATATCCTGCTGAATCACCACAATTTTATTATTATACGCGCCCACGCTAGACGCTTCACTTCCAGCGCATCCAGTAACCAAAAAGGCAGCAAACATAAGCAAGCCTACCCCCCAAGTACGAAAATTCTTTTTCATCCCGATAAATTAAAAGATAAAATAATCAGTTGTATCTGCCACATTCTACGAACAAAGCCTACAAAGTGCAAGGACGGTAGCATTATTGCCCAAATTGCTCTTTTTTGGTATAATATAAAGAAAATTAAAACAAAATTCATGGCCAAAACAATCGCCCCAACAGATTTAAATATTGATGGCGCTACAACAAGTAGTTCATCACTAAATTTTGACACACTTATCCCTCAAATCTTTTTAAAGTTTTTAGATGTACTTGGGGGCGCAGCCATTATTGCCATTGGCGTTCTAATGATCCGCTATATGCGCAAATACCTGCAAAAAGTCGAAACTACGCATGAAGACCAACGCACCGTATTAAACCTTTTAGAAAAAATCACATCAGGTTTTATTTTAATAATTAGCGTAACCATCGCCCTAAAACTCATCGGCATAGACATGACACTGCTTGTAAGCGTGGCGATTTTGGGCTTGAGTTACGGCCTGCAAGACATCATCAAAAACTATGTTGCCGGCATTTTGATTCTGTTTAAATCCCCTTTTAAAATTGGTGAAACTGTTAAAATTCGTGAACACACGGGCAAAATTCACAAGATAGATTTTCAATCTACTACTCTTCAAACCTTCGATAACAAGCTCATTACCATCTACAACAGCGACGTAATGACTCAATCAATCGTCAATTTTTCCAATAACACCATGCGTCGCATTGATTTTGATGTGATGCTTGGTTACGGCACAGACATAGCCAAAGCTTTAAAAATCTTTGAAAGCATTCTACAAAATAATTCCAAAATTCTTAAAAATCCCGGAGCTTCTGTAGTGTTCAAAAAATTCACAGACACTGCCTGCATTTTTAACATTAAATTTTGGATTAAAACGCCTTGCAACATTTTAAAAACCCGTTCAGAAATCGCACTTGAAATCAGCAAGAGCTTTAACGAACAAAACGTCTTCCAGCCTTACGAAAAAACCATCCAGACAGAAACTGATTATTCACTTACGGAAGACCGCAAAAAGCGCACAGATACCTTTTACCAAAACCCAATTTTTAGTCCTTCCGAAGCCAATTTGGGGGGATCAGAAATTTCCGGCATGAGCCAACCGCAAACAGCCCAGCCTCAACTGGAAGTCCAATTTGCAGATGAAGAAGAGCCGGAGTAGATTTAATTCACTTTTAATTATAAACAAGTACAATTAAAGAGAATTTTTTAATTGTACTTTTCCATGCAAACCCGCCTAGAAAAAGACGCTATTGGACCGGTCCAGGTGCCAGCCGATGCCTACTACGGCTCATTCACCACACGCGCCCTGGAAAACTTTCAAATCACAGGCATACACGCGCCACAGGAACTAAAAATCGCTTACGGGCTAATTAAAAAATCCGCAGCCATAACAAACGCCGAACTTGGTGAACTGGAGCCAAAATTAGCCAAAGCTATTATTCAAGCCTGTGATGAATTTATTGCCGGAAAATTTGACGATCAGTTTACTTTGGATGTTTTCCAAGCTGGAGCCGGAACGCCTTTTAACATGAACACTAACGAAATTATTGCCAATCGAGCTAACGAAATCCTTGGCGGTAAAAAAGGAGAATACAAACCTGTAACCCCAAATAATCACGTTAACTGGGCTCAATCTTCTAACGATGTAACGCCGACCGCCATCCGCTTGGCCGCACTAATCAGACTCAAAAAACTGCTACCAGAAGTACAAAAACTCCGCGACTCACTTTTTAAAAAAGCTAAAGCGTTCAGCAAAATCCTTAAAGTTGGCCGCACGCATGTTCAAGACGCAGTTCCAATTACTTTAGGCCAGGAGTTTGAGGCTTATGGATCAGCAATTAACCACTGTCTCGCCTACCTTAAAGAATCCTTTAACCATTTAAACGAACTCGGCATTGGCGCCACCGCGCTTGGAACAGGCATCACCACGCACCCAAAATACCGTAGCCTAATGGTCAAAAACCTTAGCAAATTAACCGGCTTCAAACTAAAACCAACCAAATACCCAATGGAACTTACCCACGGTATGAACGCCTTTACGCAGGCAAGTAACGGCCTCCGCGTCCTTGCAAACGACCTTATCCGCATTGCTAACGATTTTAAACTGCTCGCCAGTGGACCGGTTGCCGGCATCAACGAACTCACTTTGCCAGACGTTGAACCAGGCTCTTCCATTATGCCAGGCAAGGTCAATCCATCTGTTCCAGAAGCCATGAACATGATCGGCTTTCAGGTTATTGGGAACGACACTGTCATCAATCTTGGCGTTCAAGGCAGCCAGTTAGAGCTAAATGTAATGACTCCGGTCATTATGTACAATTTAATGTGGTCGATGGAACTTCTTATCAACGGCATAAACATGTTCCGCGTGTTTTGTGTTGATAAAATTCAGGCTAACGAAAAACGCTGTAAAGAATTACTACAAAAGAGCCTTTGCCTTGCTACAGGGCTTTCCCCTTATCTTGGCTATAAAGTAACTGCTTTACTTGTAAACGAAGCGCTCAAAAAAGGCCAAACCCTAATCGATACCGTCGCAAACCACAATTTTATGACTAAACAGGAGCTGGAGAGCATTCTAGTGCCTACCAAACTCACCAAACCAGCACTGACAGACAAAGCTCTAGCCGCCAAAATCAAAGCAAATCCCAAATATCAGGAGTTTCTTAAACAAAATGCGTAATTAAGCTCCCAGCAGACACACTTCTCCTTGACTTAATCACCTTTTCCCGCTTAAATATTGAGGCTTTAAAGCGACATGCTTTATTTGCACCAAACAAACTGTACAATTTAAATTCAGCCATAATAGCCCCAAAAAACTATGTCAAATAAGCACATCAATCATCAACACGGCCTTTCTACAATGAATTCTCTTAGACCAAAGAGCAAACTTAGAAAACGCAAGAACAAGGCAAAGGCTAAACCAAGAAAAGAAGCTTTACTTAAAGCATTAAAAGAGGCTGAAAAAATGGTTGGCTAATTATAACCGCTGCAATACAAATTTTAAAAATCCTCCACAAAAAATGGGGGATTTTTTTGTAATAAAAAATTTAATCAGAGCCAAATTTATTCCAAAAGCCCCCTTTGACTATAAGGACCAAATGATGGTATAATAACAAGAACATAAAAATAAAAATATGATTAAATCAGTACCCCACCAACATCCTGAAAAAGGCAATGAAGGAGAAGGCAAAGAACTTCTACAAGCTAAAGTAAATTTAATTACAGAAGTATTTACCGAAAAATTACTTTTGAATGAAACAGAAAGTCAAAAAATAAAAGCTTATTTAGAAAATTCTGCATTTCCAGAACAACAAAAAACAGCATTAACACCGACACTTTACCAATTACTAGATCTAATTAAGCCAAAGTTTGAAGACATTGATATTGAAGATATTAAGGACGAGCTTGGGAATGACGGCCAATTAAATACAGAAATTTATAATTTACAATCGGACAAACCACAAATTGGTTTTGACGATTGCGTTATCGACTTTAAAAAATTGGCATTACTCTATGATGAAGATAGCAAAGATGGAATTGTCACATTAAAACAAGAATTTATATTTGCAATATGCCAAGCAATGCTTGTATGTAACATCAAAATACCTGCAAGATTTTTAATACAACTTTCCAACACACAAAAAGTAAACCTGGCCCAAAAAAACAAAGAAATTCAGGAATACAACATAGATCTCGCAGAAAGAGTTGAAGAAATAAGAATGCAGTTAATTGAGCAGCAAACCCATCCTGACTTTGCAAAACGCAAATCAGAGACAAAATATAGACACACTAAGTTGGAAAATGAAAACCTGACAAAATCACTAAGTCACTTTTTAAATGCTTATCCAAATCCTTTAGATTTTTTGTCTGAAGTTATTTTAAAATCAAAGCCTGAATCACCATGGACTTCAACTCAATCGCCCTCCCCATCACTACAAGCATAATTATTGGCGCCCTGATTGGCCTGGAACGCGAAAAAACAAAACAGCTAGGCAAAAGTTCAAGTTCAATTGGCATCCGCACCGATATTTTAATTAGCATCTTTGGCGCGGTTTCCGCCATTTTGGGCAAGACAATCAGCCCGGTGCTCTTTCTAATTTGCTTGGGTGCAATGCTGATTCTAACAATTGCTTCCTACATTTTACTAACTTTAAAAGACAAAAAAGTAGGTTTCACTACCGAAATAAGTACCATTTTGGTCTTTTTATTGGGAGCGATGTCCATGAGTGGATATTCCCAATTAGCCCTTATTTTAGCCATAATTATCACACTGGTTCTATCGCACAAAAAATTTTTGCATAAGGCCATTTATAACATCAGTTATCCGGAATTTTTTGACACCATTAAATTCGCAATCATTGCTTTTGTAATTTTACCCCTTTTGCCAAACCAAAGTTACGATAATCAAATTTTTCAAGCGATCTTTCCACAAAGCCAACTTCCAACCAGCTTTAATCAAGTTCAAATTTTAAACCCCTATAATATCTGGTTTTTAGTCGTTTTTGTATCTGGCATAAGCTTTTTAGGATACATTTTAGTTAAAACCTTTGGCAAAAATAAGGGGATCAGCATTTCTGGCTTGATTGGCGGCCTTTATTCCAGCACCGCCACTTCCCTCTCTCTGGCTTATAAAAGCAAAAAATTTCCCAATATTAAAACGCCATTCGTTGCCGGCATAGTTTTGGCTTGTGGCGTAAGTTTTATTAGGACCTTTATTGAACTACGCGCCTTAAATGAACAACTTTTTATACGCACACTAATTCCTGTTGGATTGATGTTTGTGTATTTGATGAGTGTAGGGCTTTACCTTTTATTTAGCCAAAAACCGGACAAAATCTCACACACGGCCAACTTTAAAACTCCTTTTGAAATTACTGAAGCCATAAAACTTTGTGCATTCATAGTTGGTGCTTTAATAATTTCCAAGATACTTTTAACCTTCTTTGGATTAAAATACTATTATCTGATTGCCGGTGCGATGGCACTTTTTGCGATAGATGACCCCATCACCATTTCCACAGCAGCCAGTGCAGGAAAATTAATTGATTTTGAAAACGCCAAAAACATTATACTAATGACGCTTTTCCTAAACATGGCACAAAAAGTATTGTTAATTCATTTCCTGGGCAACAAAAAATTAACTAAACAAATGGCCATTATTTACGGTGGACTTTTCCTTGTCAGTTTAGCCGGATTTCTATATTTTTAGGAGGCACAATTTCTTATAATCAAAAGTGGGCCTCCTTTCAATTTTCAAAAAGAAAAAAAAATTTGGTAGTGTAAGTCGCATTTCGCAGCTACGTTCACCGTACATTAACAAACCTTCAGTACCAGAAAGAGCTTTTAAAAGAAGCAAAAAAAGGCATTCCGTTTTAATTCCTCCCGCTCGGCTAAAGGCTCCCAAAAAAAGCAGAAAATGGCTATGGATCTTTTTGATATTAGTACTCACCGGCGCTGGCATTTACTTCTTTAACTCCACACATTATTTTGACTTACAAAGCTGGCAGATCGAAGAAGACGGCATTACCGTAGACTCTTCTGACCCAGTTAACGAAGTTCTAGCTGCAGAAAAAGGTAAAAACATCCTGTTCTTAAACGAAGCCCAAATTATTAGTCAGATCAAAAAAATCCATCCAGATATAAATAAAATCAAAATAATCAAAATTTTACCTAAAAAAATTAAGCTTCAATTTGAAAAATACCCAATTGCTGCTAACATCATCAATGTTGTAGGCAAAGTTCAAAAAAAGCTGCTGGTTGACACTATTGGACTCATCGTTGAACAAAACAATGAAAATCCTGAACTTCCTTATATCAAAATTAAGACCTCGGAAGCACTAAGTATAAACGACACTCCCATCCCGGAAGATAAACTGGATTACATTTTGCAGGCAACCAAACTTTTTCAGGAAAAATTTGGCATGAAAGTTATTGATAGCGAATACTTGTTTATAGAAAGAGAAGTCCATCTACGCACAGAAAAATATTTCGAGATCTGGATCGATATGACAAAAGAACTTAACCTACAAATGGAAAAACTTAAAAAAGTCCTGGGTAAAATAGATATCTATTCTACACCTTTGGAATACATCGACCTGCGAATATCCGGTACAGACAATGAAAAAGTTATCTACAAGCCTAGAACAAAATAACAAAACCACTAATTATTCATTACTAATTTAATATGATCTGGGCAATCCTTGGCATAGTTATAGGCATTTTAATCGGACTTGGCATTAACATTCCAATCCCGTTGGAATTAACAAAATATTCAGCTGTAGTGATTATGGGTATTTTAGATGCCCTTTTTGGCGCAATCAGAGCAGAAATAACCCATGACAAATTCGACGCGATTATCTTTATTACTGGCCTTTTCTTTAATATTATTCTATCTATTGCCATTACTTTGCTCGGAGATAAATTAGGCCTGGATCTTTACCTGGCTGCAACCTTTGTCTTTACCTTCCGTATTTTCTCTAATGTTGGTACTACACGCCGTGCAATGCTTCAAAACATGATGGAAAACAAAGAAACAAAAATTTAAGTGCCAAAATACACTATGGCAAAACCCTAATAGGCTGTTGTAATAAAGCAAGTTTTTTGGTATAATGAGGTAACATAAAAATAAATCTTAAACAAAGACCAAAATGTCCACCGCATCAAAAATTGCTCTGCTTAAAGAAATGTTGGATTCTGCAGAGTCAAATCTTCGTTCAGCTAAACAAATTCTTGCTGAGATGACAACTACAAATGGCAAGAATCAATATGCTTCCATGGCAGAAAAAATGGGGTCTATTTCTAATGAAGAACGCCATACAATTGAAGGTGTTTTTGACGGCCAAAA
>CAZOQT010000020.1:11048-21117 GCA_964582265.1 uncultured Candidatus Peribacteria bacterium | reverse complement strand
CCCCTCCTCCAAATTGACTAAAATCTGCAGTTGCAGAAGCAATATCTGTATTTCCATCACCCGTTGCGACCGAGTTATCCCATGTTACTGTAACTGTGTCATTTATTTTATATGCGCCGCCGGTACCTGTTGCCCCTGCTATTGAAATATTTCCGTCGGTTACCGTTGGAGCAACATTGGAAATCACCACGAAAGAAATATCAGAAAGCGTTAAATCTTCTTCTGGATCAACACTAAAAAAAGCCTTTACGTTAAAATCATCGCCAGCAACTAAATCATTCAAACATTCATCGCTGAAAGTTGCCGCCAAACTAGATGTAGACACATCGTCTAATGTAGCCGCAGTCAAAGTATCTCCAACACAATAATACCAATCCTCACTTGGATCACCATAATTATTTGTGACCTGAAAAGTCAGCGTTCCTGTGCCCCCGGTCGTAGCACTAAAAGAATTAACGCTTGAAAAAGGATGACTTGCGTTTAAAACAAGGGTTTGCATAGGTCCACCATATGACATTTCAGAACCAGCACTACCTACTGTAGGTGCAGTAGCAGCATATTTTCTGATGTGAATAAATTCATATCTAACCTGTCCACCATTCACATATAATGTCGGATAAAGTGTATTTTCTGCGCTCAATATCCCACTATGAGTTTCAGTTCTTGCGCCTCCATCATAATCATAAATAACATTTGCGGGTGCGTCGTTAGGAAGATAAGTAATTTTATATGTTTTATATACATCTGTAGGATAAGCAAGTACACCGCCCCCCCAATTACTCGTTTCCCAAGCATCACTAAACTCCAACCACACATTCGGCGGCCACAAAAGAAAATCTACAGTACCAACCCCACCATCACCTACCCATCGCTGTTCAGCAACAGAACCTCTAATTGTAGTACCAACTGTCCCCCCGCTCACAATTGCCGAACTTTCCCATATTGTGTCAGCGGGTATAGTGATACCGGCAGAAACACCATCACCACCATCCAATATTAATTTACCGTTTTCAATTGTAGGAGTGCCATTGGTAGCAGCCCACAAACTTGTATTCAAATCTACTGATTCAAAATCATCGCACAACCAAAAGGTATTAGAACAATTACTCGCAGAACTAACGCCCGCATTTCCATAATACATATATATAGTTGTATCACCCGCAGCAGCAATAGTTGGGACTTCAATCCAAAAAGTTGCCGAGGATGAATTCACTTTTGTTTCCAGCCAGTGATCAATTAATGTAGTTTTATCAGACGCAGCAAATCGAATATCATCAAAATCTGCCTGCATATCGGAATCATAAGTTAAACTGAATTGAATTTGAAAATTACTTAATTCACCACCTGCATTTGATATCACAATTGGGACTCTTTTTGTCCAGCTTGAATTATACCAGGCTGAACTTGAATATTGAGCATTTCCTCCGGTAAAAGTGACCAATGAATTACTGGTTGTATAAAAACTTGACGCATTAAAAGTTCGGCTTTTTTTGATACCATCTGTTGCCGCAGGTGCAGTACCTTGAATCGTAAAATTACTTTCGCTTGTTACATAGTAATTAGAATCAGAATTGGATGTAATTCTGATTTTAACTGAATTACAAGTCGCCCCCCCACAAACCGTGTTTGCGGAAGGCACAGTCCAAGCATATGACTTAACCACAGCAGCATCCGAAGTCGAAGCTTCAGAAGCATCAATCGTTGTGGCAGTAGCAAAATTATCAGTTGAATATTCCAGTTTTACAGTTTCACCTGCGCCACCACCATAACTACCCCACTCAATATTTTGCACACTCCCTCCTAAAACCGCGCCGCCTTTATTAAATGTATAAAGTTCCAATCCTCTTGGAACATAAAAGGTCCCATTTTCTGACCAGATTCCATCACCAATAGCATTACTAAACTGAACATGCCAATAATAAGTTGTATTATAATTTAGTTGAGAACCAGCATAAAGCATATTTTCACTTCTGACTCCATTTGCAACATCCGCAATATTAATGCTATTTGATGCCCAAATTGGAGCAGTATAGGTTCCATCACCGTTTGTACCACTATCATCATCAACCTCAATTTTCGCACTGCGGCACTGATCCGCAGCCGTGTTACAAACAGCCGAAAAAACTGGTGTAAGAGTAGTTAAATTGGTTGGATTATTATCTCCACTTTGTGCATTAGAGCTGTGTGTGTACAAAGAGGTTGACGCAGTTGGTACTGCTATCACCATGCTTTTTAAGCCAGCTGCACCACCTTGCCCACCAGCTGCCCACCAATAACCGGATCCGCCTGAGCCACCCAATACCGCTAAATCATCAAGCCCGATAGAACTTGTGCTATATGATATAAGAACACATCCACCACCGCCACCACCACCCCATCCATCAGCACTGGCATTGCCACCATTCGCCCGAAAAGCAGCCGGGGTTCCAACAAGGTTTGTCACAAAAATATTAATTGCACCACCCGCACCTCCACCATTGTAAACTTTATCACCCGCACCTCCATTTGCTGATATAGTACCATTTAACGTTAAATCCTGACTAACATTCAATTTGATTAAACCGCCCCCTTGACCATTAATTGGCCCCTGACCAATACCGCCACCGCCTGCCGAACCAAGTGTGTTTGGATTTGTAATATCGCAATAAGCAGTACCGCCCAAAGGTAAACCACCGTTTCCAGCATTACCACCATTCCCGCCATGTCCAGCACCACTTCCACCAGTTGGCGCACCTCCTGAACTTTCACCACCTCCAGGACCATTACCAAAATCACTATCCGTTAAACCATTATAACCTTTATTATCTACATTAATACTTCCTCCCGAATCCACAGTCATACTTGAAGCAGAAATATCTACCCAATAAAGTTTCTGATCAACATTTGGTGTATGCGTTAATGTGCCACCATTTCTAATAGAAAACACCCCCACCTGCTGAGTAATGCCATTGTTTTGCTTTAGAGTTGCCCCATTTTCAATAATTATGTTACGCGTTCCAGCTGTAATATCGTTTGTTAAATTTAAAACCGCAGCAGATGTTCCACCAGCATTACCAAGTTTTAAAGAAGCAAAACCGATATCTTCATCAACTTCTACTGTCACTGTCGCATCAATCAAAATATCATCGGTAGAAACCGGCTTAACATCATCAGACCAGTTTGCAGCAGTTGACCAGTTATCATCAGCTCCATCACCATCCCAGGTTTTATTTGGAACAGGATCATCCGCTTTTGAAATTCTAATACCGCTTACATTTTGCAGTAATATTGATGCAAATAAAATCAATATTAAAAACCTTTTTATTTTTTTACTAAATTCGCCATTCTGTTTATTTTTTTTCATTTGTTTCATTGATTTAATCCACAAAATAATAAATCAAATTTCCAAAAAAAACTATGTAAAATTTTAATGAATTAAATATAGATTCAATTTATTTCAATACCCCCCAAGACACATCATATCTATTCGCTGCATTCCAAATCGCAAAAGAATTAAAGCCAGTATTGTAAACTGCTTTAACCTGTTTTTGCATGTAGGATGGGCTAAAATTTGTCACATGCAATGCAAAACCTTGTAACCAAGGACGTAATTGCACCGGATTTTTTCCAATCAATTTTTGAAACAATTTTAAACTTTGACTCACAAAATAATAAGGCTCATCTGCTGGATTTTTTTTACCACCAAATCCTGGCCCAAAATGCGAAGGATATATCATTGGATAA
The DNA here is from genome assembly GCA_964582265.1 of uncultured Candidatus Peribacteria bacterium. Taxonomy (GTDB): domain Bacteria; phylum Patescibacteriota; class Gracilibacteria; order UBA1369; family UBA1369; genus JBAZYK01. The sequence continues at coordinate 17,394 of CAZOQT010000020.1, read as the reverse complement.
ATCACATCAGTGTAAGGCGCTAATTCTTCGATTTTTTGACCGGTCGATTTGCTGTCATATCCATCATGCCAAGCCACCACTCCATAAACATCAATTCCCAACTTCACATTAAGCGGATTTAATTTTTCCCGTGCTTTCTTTAAAAAATCGCGAATAATTTCATATTTTTGAACTTTTTTTTCATCGAAAGAATAATTTGCGTTGTTTACAGCCCCCTGAGTAGGAAAACGCACATAATCAAATTGAATTTCATCTACACCAAATTTAGACACCTCCTCAGCTACACTTATTACGTAATCCTGAACCTCGGGTAGCGAAGGATCCAGCCAGGATTGACCTTCCGGACTTTTCCAAATGTTACCCTTGTAGTCCCGGATCGCCCACTCTGGTTTTTTAACAGCCATTAATTCATCTTTAAAACAAGTCACGCGCGCTACAACGTAAATGCCTTTTTCATGCGCAGTTTTAATGAAATCAGCCGGATCCTTAAACATCACGCGGTCATTTCCACCAGCAGCTATACTTATTTGATTTTGAGTTGGATAGTAAAGATGCCCATCAGTTTCCTTAAAATCAACAACCACCATATTACCGCCATTTTCCTGAATCTTTTGCAAATACTCCTTCGCACGATTAGAACTTGCCGAATAAGCTGTTAAATATATTCCGCGCAGCGGTTGACCTAAAAAGGGCGGAAAAGTTAGTTCAACTTCATCTGCTTTATACTGCTTCCAAAGCTGTGTGGATTTTTTGAGCAGATTAGGAACAGATTTTATCCAAGTCGTTGCATTTTTGTAAAATAACGGCAGCAAATCATGACCTTTAATTTCTGGAACCATCACCGGATTATCTGCATTTACTGATATAGCCAAATTCGTGTCCGCATTCTGCATTTCCTCACCTGCCACCAACACCTTGAAATTTTCCCCTTTAGAATTTTTACCCGTTTCTCCTGGTTGCCTATTAAAATGTCGCAACCATTCATCATCAATTCCCTGAATTCTTGGAACTCTATATGGATCAACCCCATCCGCCAAAACTTTTGCAGGATCCGCGCCGACCAAAAGCGCCAACTTGATTTCGTAGCTTACTCCATCAGCCGAACCGGACATAACCTTTGAGGTTGAAACCTTAGGCACACCACCATAAGGATAAGCCAATGTATCAAGTCGCATTCCCTCAGGCAAAAGCGGTTTTAACGCTTTGGTTTGATCAATAAAAATCTGTTTAAATTCTTCTGGCTTCACTTTGGAAAGATTGGTATGAAGCAAAGTGTGATAGCCAACTTGCCGACCAGTTTGATGCAAATATTCCATTTTTTTACGCGCGAATTCTTTTTGCCCAAAAGGATTATCGTTCACAAAAAAAGTTGCCGCTCGTCCAAAATCCGGATGCTCATTATAAAAGGAATCCAAAATTCCAATTGCACAGGTTGGATCAATCGAGCCATCTGGTAAATATTTAAATTGACTGATAAGTCCATCATCAAAAGTCAAAATCACCGGCTTTTTACCCGCAGCAACTGTAATTTTTCCGTCCACATAGTCCTCCAAAGACATTAACTGATAACCATTATTATAAAGCCATAAGAGATCCTTTTTAAATTGATCAACCGAAGTCCCCCAGCGACTTTCCTTGACATCTATATGATGAATTTCCAAAATGGGCAAACGGCCAACTGAAATAGTTTTAGTTTGATCTTGAGTTGCATTGACTCTACCAACAAACACGCCCAAAAGTGCGGATATCAACAAAATTCTAAAAAATAATTTCTTCATAAAAATTTTAAGCAACAAGTTCATTTTCTTTAATCCCCCAAAAAAAGGCAAATCAGAAAGACACAAATCCATTTGGCAAAAACCAAAAGCGACGCACAGTTAAAAAACGAATTACGCCACACAAATAAGCACATCGCCCTGTTCACAACACCACTAAATCACAAGCTTAACTGATCAAAAATTTTATTCAACGCAGGCAGGGATCGCTTGAATAAGGCCGGCGCGACACACTCGTAAATACCATTTATAGTGTAACTCAAAATTCCGCACCTTCTTTACAAAAACAGCCCATGCTCGTAGCATGTACGCATGAACTTAACACCATATTACGATTTTGCAGTTCGCACTGCCCAGCACGCTGGCAAAATTTTGCTGGCCCATTATCAAACCGGACATACGGCCCAATCCAAACAGACAAGTTTAAAAATAGACTACAAAAGTGCCAACAAAAAAGATCTGGTCACAATTGTAGATAAAAAATCAGAAAAATTTATTGTTGAAGAGATTCAAAAAAAATTCCCGGGACATCGCATTTTAGGTGAAGAAGGTGGCAAGTATGAATCACATAAAAGCAATCCATTCCGTTGGATCATTGATCCACTGGACGGCACTACCAATTACGCGCATGGACACAACTTTTTTGCAGTTTCGATCGCGCTTGAATACGAAGGTGAAATCGTTATTGGCGTTGTTTACGCGCCACAGCTAGATGAACTTTTTCGCGCAGCAAAAGGACACAAAGCTTACCTGAATAATGAAACAATCCGTAGCTCTGTCATCAAAAATATAGATGAATCTTTGCTCGCCACCGGTTGGGTTTACGAGCAGCGTAACCGCAACATGCCATACGTTAAAAAATTCATGAGCAACAGCCACGGCATTCGTCGTTGTGGCGCGGCTTCTATTGACCTTGCTTACACCGCCATGGGTCGCTATGACGGTTTTTGGGAATTTGGCTTAAAACCTTGGGATATCGCCGCCGGAAAATTGATTATAGAAGAAGCCGGAGGCAAAGTGACTGACATGCAAGGAAAACAGCTCAAAATTGACGATTTTTTAAAAGGAAAAAAGGTCAAAAATGGCAAGGCCGAACCAGCCACAATTTTGGCTTCTAACAGCCTAATCCACGGCCAAATGCTTAATTTGGTTAAGAGCGTAAAATAAAGTATCTGCCGCTGAGCATCCGCAACATTACAATGTACATTTTCATCCAAAAGTGTGCACGGGCACACCTAAATTCAGCGCGTTAAATGTGCACATTTATTCTCACAACAATTATTTTAGAATTTGTTTAAATTTTGTTAATCCCCTTCTTGATAATATGCAAACGCCATACATCCCCGCTTGATTCTGTAGCTACATTTTATTATAATGTAACCACAAAGTAGCGGACACAAATCTCTACTTATGACAAAGTTAAACAAAATTTTTAAAAAATTCTTTAACAATCCACAAAGCCTACAATTTAAAGAAATAGAGAGACTACTCATCGCTTGCGGATGCGTAAAAATCGCCGCGAAAGGCAGCCATGTAAAATTTAAACACCCCCTGGCAACAGCCGACCTAATCTTCCCTATTCATAACGGCGATTGCAAAGATTTCTACAAAAAGAATGCACTAAAATTCATCATCAATAATAAATTAACCAATGAAAATAACAATTCAGCACTCAATCACACTCAACAATAAAAAATATTCCTATTCAATCAAAAAAATCGATAAAAATACTTCTTTTGTTGAATGCAAAGCTGCTAACATCACGCAAGAATTTTTAAATGAGGATATTCCAAAATTTTTGAATGACCTCCCTCACCTGATTTTGGCCGAAAAGACCTATCACGATGAACAAAATGAAATAATTCGTTTCCGAGTAAGTTCCAGCGATAAAAAGTTGATCGAAAAACAAGCTTTAAAGCGCGGTTTTTCTTCCGTTTCCAGCTTTTTAAGAGCCTTAGCACTGGGAAAATAAACCCCCGTATCAAAGAGAAATAATCTGCGGGCCAAATCAAACCATCCGCAATCCATCCGCAGCAGCAAGCCATTCCTAAGCACTTCCCTGACGAAGTCGAGAATTTAAAATGAACTCTCAAAAAAGCAATCCTTCTGACCTGACGCATTACCAACTTGTCAAAGCACCAAAATTCAGGTAAATTAGCGCCTGCCTTTTAATAAAGGCTTCATGTGCCCGTAGCTCAGATGGATAGAGCGTTGGTTTGCGGAGCCAAAGGTCGCGCGTTCGACTCGCGCCGGGCACACCATAAAAACATTAAAGACAGCACTGCATTCAAAACATGCGTGTTTTTTTTGCTTATAGATTCAAGCAAAGACTTACCATGTAGCCGTTCCCGACGAGCCATTTTTGTGCTATAATTAAACGATAACGCCATAAATATGACTTTCGGCACAACTCCCCCACAACCAGAAAATTTTGGCCCAATAGAAACCACCGAAGCCAAAACCGAGCACCACCTCCCCAAAGCGGAACTTGTTCGCCGCTTGAATTTATGTGAACAAGGGGAAACACTGCATGAAGATTTCATCAAGGCAGACCCACACTTTGTGCTTTCCAGCTTTATAGAATCATACGACGAGCAGGCAAAAAACTTTAACCCGCCAATCACTTTTCATACTTTTATAAAATCTTTTGGGCCAGATGGCATAGCTCTAATTCAAACCAAATTGGTGGAACTAGGCTACAATTTAGGGCCGTTCGGTCCCAAACATGATGGCGTTGATGGCTTATACGGACCCCGAACAAAATCACAAGTTGAAAAATATTTAGCAAAAGTATCTGGCACGCCAAAGACTCAAACTCTTATGCCACGCACAGCCGAAAGCAACGATCAAACTGCACGCGCCATAGAAACCCGCGAGCAAAACCCCCGCTGGCCAGAAATCGCCGCCAGCATTCAAAAACTGGAAACCAAATTCAATCTGCAACCAAACGAATTTGCTGTTGTTGTAAACCCTGCCAGACAAGAATTATACCTGGTCAAAAACCATCAAATTCTTAAAACTTATCCAGTCTCCACCGCCAAAAACGGCTTGGGCAACGAAGACGGCAGTAAAAAAACACCAATCGGCACACATCGCATTGGCCAAAAAGTAGGCGATGGCGCTGAAATTGGTACGGTTTTCCGCGGTCGCAAGCAGGTCGGAAAAATGGACTTAAATTCCATTCCCAAACGTGGCGACGGTATTACTACGCGCGTCATGGTTCTAAACGGACAAGAAGATGGCATCAACCAGGGCAAAATTAATGGTCAAAACATCAGCTCGGAAGCGCGCAATATTTACATTCACGGAACACCCTACGAAGCCCAAATCGGCAAAGCGGTTTCTAACGGCTGTGTGCGCATGAATAACACAGATGTAATTGAGCTTTTTGACCTGATTCCTCCGGGCACACTAATAGAAATTCAGGACAAAGATTACACCCCAAGGTTATCCACCAATACCAGCGTGGCCTAAGCCACGTTGCATTTGCTCGATAGCTTAAGCCTCCACCTTTTTAAGCTCCTCGATTGCTTTTGCGTAAACCTCTTTTGGCGCAAAACCAGCAAGCTGATCAATAAATTTACCATTCTTAAAGAAAACCACAGTTGGAATACTCATAATTCCAAACTGTCCAGAAAGTTGCTGATTTTCATCAACATTGATTTTCACGAATTTAACTCCTGCGTCGGTGTTTTCTTTACTCATTTGTTCCAGCAGTGGCGAAAGCATTTTGCAAGGACCGCACCAGTCAGCGTAAAAATCGACCAAAACTGTACCTTTAAAATTTACTACTTCCTCCTGGAAGTTACTTTCATTTGCGTGTTGCATAGTGTTTTTTATAATTAATAATAAGTTTATTGATAGTCTTTTTTTGCTCTTCCAACCCGTCTATCCATTCTTTTAAGAGCATTTCACCTTTAGTGGTAATTTGATAGATGACCCGCTCCGGTCCCTTTTCACTCCCCTCCTTCTTTTTTTGAATGAAGCCATTTTTTTGCAGTCTGGCCAAATTTCTATACAAGTTGCCTATGTTCACCTGACACGCGCACCTTTCGTCCAGATTGGTTTTAATTTCATAGCCGTAACTTGGCTTTTGCAGAAGCAAATAAAGCAGACATGGCTCAAAAAAATTTTCAATAACGACTTTGGAACAGTTCTGGCGCATAAGGCTAATTAAGGCTTTTATTATCAAAATTTACCGTTGCTATATGTAAGTTTAATATAGTAAGATAAAAAATACAAGACTAATTTTATATAACCTTTCAGTATGACCTTTCACTACACAGTTCAAACCGCCAAAAACTTCGATCAGGCAGTCGAAGCTGTAACACAAGAAACAGCCAAAATCGGCATGCGCGTGTTGCACATCCATAATGTTCAAGAAACTCTAAATTCCAAAGGCTTCCAGATCGAGCCACTAAAAATAGTTGAAGTCTGCAGCGCCAAACATGCCAACACACTCCTCCAAAAAGACAAAAAATGGCTTTGTTTATGCCCTGCAAAATTAATGTTTATGTTGATGATGGCAAAGTCTGGATTTCCGCGATGGACACGTCACCTATCGCTCAAAT
>CAZOQT010000020.1:0-10948 GCA_964582265.1 uncultured Candidatus Peribacteria bacterium | reverse complement strand
AAAGCACCATTCTACAAAAAAGACCTTTTTCCAAATAACCCACAAGCGGCAGCGATTGCTGCCGCTTCAGCAGTAATTATTGCTGCTATCGTCGCAATAACTGGATTATCACTATCACAATGTGACAGCTCAAAATCCGACCCCGACACATCCAGCCAAGCCGCTTCATCAAACAAAAAATAAGCAAACAAAGAAAAAAAGCACCACAAAAACCGGAAGTTATTAATATTTCACCTTAAAACGTATTATACTCTTTGAGAGATAATAATTTTTTCTTTATGAAAACTTTCAACAAAAAAACAGCAATCGTCCTAACTGCAATTTTAATTTCATCGCTTTTTTCAAACTTTGCCGCAAATTCAAACATAACACCCACCTCTATCTTCTCTCCCCCTATCGCCCACGCCGCAGCTACCTCAAGCGCATCACAATCCGCCTGCGCCGGCCAAGGCACCACGTATGAAGTCGGACCTGGAAAACAATACACCAAACTTGGCGCCGTTCCCTGGGTCAACCTCAAAGGTTGCGACACTGTTAAAATTTACCACCAAGCCACTCCATACCGCGAACAAATTTTGCTTTCCAGCCGTGGAGACAGCAATAAATTCATCCGCGTAGTTGGCGTGCCAGATCCATCAACCGGCAAATTACCTGTAATTTCCGGCCAAAACGCCGTTCAAGACCCAAGCCTAAAATATAGCGCTTATCAATATATATATGATTTAGGACTTATCATGATCAGCCCTCCAGCCGGCTACAGCTGGGGCTTTAAACCAGGATACATCAGCATTGAAAACCTTGAAATTCGAGATGCATATCAGGATTACAGCTTCACAAAAACCGACGGCACAACCTCCAAGTATGACAAATTCGCCGCAGCTATCAATGTTGAACGTGGCGAACACATCGTTATTAAAAATAACATCATCACCAATTCCGGAAACGGTATTTTTGTAAATTCAAAGTCAGGCGAAGAAGCTCAATCCCGCGATATTTTAATTGAAGGCAACCGCATTTACGGCAATGGTGTCATTAACGATTATTCCGAACACAACATTTACACCCAGGCCATTGACGTAGTTATGCAGTACAACTACTTTGGCAAACCTCGCGCAGGATCAACAGGCAATAATATTAAAGATCGCTCCGCCGATACAGTTATAAGATACAATTATATTGAAAGTGGCGGCCATATGCTGGATTTGGTTGATCCACAAGACAATTCCGAAATCATTACCGCTGATCCAAATTTTCATAAAACTTATGTTTATGGAAATATTTTTAATAACGATACCACCACATTAATGATTCAATATGGCGGCGATGACGCCATGTATCAAAATTATCGCAAAGGCACTCTTTATTTTTACAACAACACCGTTTACATAAAGAGTAATCAGAGTACGCAAGATCGCTATAAAACTTATCTTTTTCAACTAGAAACCAACAATCAAACTGTAGACGCTCGCAACAACATTATCTACAACGTATCAGAAACACCTGGAAAAACACCTTCTCAACTAACTTTGTTTCAACACGCCGGCAATGGCATTTTCGGCAAAAACTGGATCAGTCCAGGTTGGGTCAAATTTGATGAAGTTAGCACCCCAGGAACCATAACCGGAACAGAAAATTTTATATCTCCAGCAGATAACAATCCTGGATTTGTGAATGTCGATGCCAAAAACTTTCATCTTATTGCCGGATCATCAGCAATCGATAAAGGCGAAAATTTGAGTGTAGCCGCAGATAAACAGGTCACAGCTCAGTACACAGATCCGCAGAGTTTTGAATCACGCGCAATAAACGGTAGCGGAATTGACTTAGGCGCGTTCGAATACGCAGGGGGAACACCAACACCAACACCTACGCCTACACCAACCCCTACCCCTACCCCCACTCCACAACCTTCTCCAAGTCCAAATCCAAACCCCACACCAACTCCCGCACCAACCGGCGCCTTCACTGACATTAGCGGAAATTGGGCCGAATCTTACATCAATCAACTAAAAACAAGCTGCTCCGTTCAAGGCTATCTGGACGCAAATGGCAAACCATTAAACCTTTTCAAACCTAATCAAACTATCACCCGTGCTGAACTACTCACCATGATAGTTAAATGCAAATATGGCGTACTTCCTGGCATCTTCCAAAAATCTTTTCCGGATGTAGACATTAATCATTGGGCAAATCAGTACATCCAAAAAGCCAAAGAATCAGGAATCGTAAAAGGGTATGATGATGATGGCACGTTTCGCCCAAACATCACTACTATCCGCGCCGAAGGTTTAAAAATGATTTTACTAACCTGGTTTAGTAGCACCGCCGCGCCGGTTTCCACCGTCTGCAAAGATATAGACCAAAATCGTTGGTATGCAAACTTTTTCAACTTTGCGCTAAACAAAAACATTATTAGCGGACTAAAAGACGCTACCGGAAATCTTACTGGTTATTGCGGACCTGCCAACAACCTAACCCGCGCCGAGGCCGCAAAAATTATTATGCTTTCTAAAAACTAGATTGCATAAACCATTTTAATGTTCAGGAGCTTGCTCTGATTCAGCATTTCCCACCTCTGCCGGTTTAGTATGCTCATGACTTTTACGTAAGTCGAAGTTGGCACCAAGGATCCATTTACCCATATAACCTGGAACCAATCCCGCTTCCTCGTGAGCAGATCCAGTTTCTGCTTCTGGATGAAAACCACCTGCGTTAAACAACAATGCCGTATTTACCGGTCCCAATTTAAACTTTGCATGTGGACCTCCTGCTAAATATTGAAATGCTCCATGTCTGCTAACCGCTGATTCAAGCTGTACGCCAAGAGCAACATGCTCACCAATATGAACATCCGTATCTGCGCCAACAAAACCATGATGATGTTTGCCGGCAGTATCTGCATAAAATTGACCGAACAATTCAGATGACATTTCCGCTTTCCCTAAATGATATTCAACGCCCGCAGACGCATAAGGCGCAATGGACGTGCTACCATCTTCATATTTAAACCCTGGCCCAAAACCTAATTCAAAACCCTTTTTGGGTTCCCAAACAAAACCGGCTGATAAGATAGATTTGTGTTCTAAATTTCCAGCTTGCCAATACATACCCTTACCAGTTACAGCAAGACCATGTGTTAGTTCAGGCGAAGTAACTGATGCATTAAGAACAAGTTCCGCTGGCTGAGCCCCACCTTTAGAGTGCTCCTCTGCAGGAGCAGAAGAAGCCTTTGCAGTTTCTTCAGCCATTGCGTCTTTTATAGCTCCAGGCGCAAAATTTAATGCTGCAATAACAGCACTACCCAATAGTAATTTCTTTGAAATAGGTGCTTCATGCTCTGGACCGCGTGCTTGACCTTCCAAATTGCCTGAGTGACTGAGGGTTGACATAATGAAAATATAATGTATTAATTTCGAATAAAGATTATACATTATATTTTAAAAAAAACAAGCCCTATAGGTTTGGATTTTTTACAAATGAATATCAACCCTATGATCAACTATTACCTTAAGCTTTCAATGGCTTGCTTACGAGCTTCCAAGCCTTCCGCCCCAAAAATATAGGATCCGGCAACCAAAATATTGGCACCAGCTTCAATGCATTGCTTAGCCGTTTGAGCATTAATACCACCATCAACCTGGATATCCAGATTAGGTTTCAATTTACGCAAAGCCGCAATTTTTTCTAAAGCCACTGGAATAAATTTTTGACCTCCAAATCCCGGATTTACACTCATAACAAGAACCATATCCACGTCATCCAAAACATCACGGATCATTTCAATTGGTGTTGCAGGATTAATTGCCACCGCAGCCCTAACAGATTCCCCTGCTTCGTTCTTAAAACTTTTAATTAGTTGGATAACCCTGTACAAATGCACACACGCTTCCTGATGGACCGTAATGCTGGCCTTTTTGCCTGTGCAGCCCGTGCGCGCCATTGCCTTCACAAAATCTTCAATATAATTTTCCGGATGTTCGATCATTAAATGACAATCCATCGGCAAACCTGTCTTAAAACAACTAACTACAGGTGCCCCAAAAGTAATGTTCGGCACAAAATGGCCATCCATAACATCCACATGCAATAAATCCACAAAAGGTTCTATCTGTGCGATTTCTTCATTAATGCGGCCAAAGTCCGCAGACAAAATTGATGGAGCGATTTTTGTTTTCATAGCATTGCGATTTTACCTTAATTAAAGTTGTATACCAAATTTCAACAACTTTTTATTCACCAAATAATTAAACTGATTTTTATTTATACCTGCTTCCTCCAAAGTTTTTACAACTTCTTTTTGATTATGATCCTTAAAAGTTAAAACTGGATCACCTTCTAACGTTACAGATATTTTAATATGCATAATTCCAGCAGTAACTCCAAAACCTATTACTACCTCCAATGGATCAGTTTCATTGGATCCTTTATATAATTGATGATAATTCCCAATATGAAACTCCTTTAAAACTTCAAGCACAGCCTCTACCTTGGCTTGCCTAATTTGTGGTGCAAAATCTGCTAATTCCAAGCTTTTTCCATCACGTTCCACGACAAAACTTGATAATAAAATAAATCATTTTATTATACCACAAACTGTGCTAAAAAAACAGCCTACCTTAAGCTAAAACAAAACTAACAATTATCCTGAATCTTTTCGCCATTTAGCTTTTTGTCCATCACGCTGATTTTGCCAATTCTGCGCGTATGACGATCTACATTTTCAAATTCGGTATAGAAAAAAGCGTCAAAGATTTTTAAAGCAGTTTCTAGCGGCACTAAACGACTTCCTAAACACAAAATATTGGCATTATTATGCTCACGGCAAAGCTTACCCATCTCTTCTGTAAAACAAAGCGCGGCGCGAATCCCCTGCATTTTATTTGCAGCAATAGACATCCCCACCCCAGAACCACAAATTAAAACCCCCAAACAGTTAGGGTCTTCATTTACTTTTTCACTAACTTCACGAGCAATATCTGGATAATCAACTGAATCAGAATTAAATGAACCCAGGTCAATAAATTTAATCTCTTTACCCGCCATGTGTTTTTTTAATTGATCCTTCATTTCATAGCCGGCGTGATCTGAACCAATATAAATTGTACGAGGATTTTTCATGAGTTTATAAAAAATTAAGCTGCACTAACATTAAAACGCAAATCGCATCAAAAAGCAAGAAATGGCTTAATATAGGCAAAAACTAAAACACAGAAGAAACAGATTTGGATTCATGAACGTTCTTGATTGTCTTTGCAAGAAGAGGTGCCACAGACAAAACTTGTAGGCCTGGGAACATTTTTTCTTCTGTCAGTGGAATAGAATTTGTTACCACAACTTCCGCAAATTTGGCGATCCTTAAACGATCCGTAGCCGGAGCAGAAAACACCGGATGAGTTGCTGCCAAATAAACATCTTCTCTGGCGCCCTTTTTTAAGATGGCTTCACGGCCCGCAATAACAGTTCCGCCAGTATCAATCATGTCATCGTAAATTATGCAGGTTTTATCTGTTACATCGCCAACTACCTGAGTAATTACAGAAACATTATGCGCCGGACGGACTTTATGCAAAATCGCCAGATCCGCACCGATCTCGTCCGCAAAACGTTTAGCGGCCTTGGTTGCGCCAGTGTCCGGCGCCACCACTACCATATCCTTAAGCTTTTTGCGTCTAAAATATTCACCAAAAAGTTTAACCGTATTCAAGTTATCAACCGGAAAATTAAAGAACCCCTGTTCCTGATCAGAATGCAAATTCAAAGTAATAACATGATCCGCGCCAGCAGTTTTAAGTAAATCAGCTACCAGTTTAGCGGAAATAGGTTCACGTGGGGTTGCCACACGATCCTGACGAGCATAACCATAATGCGGAATCACCACATGAATGCGCTCTGCAAAAGAGCGTTTTACCGCATCCAGCATAATAAAAAGCTCCATCAAATCCTCATTAACCCGCGCCGTTCCCGTTTGAATAATATAAACATCGCTTCCACGCACAGTCTGATCCGGTTTTGCATAAATTTCATTGCAGGCAAAACGCGTAATCTTCATTTCTGAAAGTTTTACATGCAAATTATGCGCTATTTCTTGCGCAAGCGCAGGATGAGAAGATCCGGAAAAAATTTTTAAAGGAAGTGACATGGAAATTTATTATTTAAATGCACGCACAATTTAAACTTTTTAGCCGAATTTCGCAAATGTACAAAATTTTAAGCAGGGTCCGTTTTGCCCAAGAAAGAAAAATGCACTTCCCCCATGTCAACAGCAGCTTCCTTTAATTTTAAAAATATTTGAGCCCCCATCGCACTTGCCTGCGCATCATTTTCAGCGTAAAACAATGCTTTTCCAGCTCTGCGAATATAAGTAAGCCCCAAGACTTTCTCACCATTACAACATTCCACCTGCAACTCTTTAATTTTACTGGCGTTTAGATCACTTACAGGAACTGACAAAGCTTTTGCATATGCATTCAAATCCTTCTTGACATTTTCAGCACTAAAATACTCTGAATTCATCTCGGGATATTCTTTTTTTTCTTCGACCGTCAACCCGATTTTTCTTTTTAGTTCATCCAAAATTCTCGATCTCATTGAATTTGCCTCTTTAACAGATTTTGCCGAACCAATAATTCTTGCGGCTTTATAAAGATATTTTGCCCCTTTTATTACTTCTCCACTAGCACATTCAATCTCAATTTTTAAAATTCCGCCTGCCGTTAAATTTTTAACCTCAACCTTTGCTGCTTTTGCAAAAGATTTAAGATCATTACCAACATTTTCTTTAGTATAATAATCCGCATCAATTTGATCATATTCTTTGATTTCCAAACCGCTAAACCGCTTTAATCTAATTAAATTTTGTTTAATATTACGTGCCGCGTCTTCAAAAGTTTTTTCAAACCCCAAAGCCACAGCCGCTCTACAAACATAAGTTAAACCTAAAACTTCTTCTTTACTAACACATTTCACGCGAGTATCAAACACCTTACGCCCTTTAAATTCAGCCACAGAACATTTTGCTTCCTCAGCGAAAGCATTAAGATCTCGCTGAACATTATCTTTAGTAAAATATTCTGTGTTCATTTCGTCAAAAACCTCAACGCCAATCAATTTTTTTAAATCTGCAAGAATTTGCTTAAGAATTGGAAGAGCCTCCTTAGTATTTTTTGCCAATTTTAGCCCTACACCAGCCCTCCTAATATATGCTTCTCCGCTTAGTTCTTCACCGTTCACACATCGCACCTTATAGTTGGATAAGCCACCAACCGTCAAAGCATTTAAAGGAAGTTTAGCTGCTTCAGCAAAACTTTCTAAATCTTTACGAACATGTTCCGCCGTAAAATAAGCAGAATCCATTTCATCTAACACCTCAACACCCATCATCCTCTTTAAAATACCAAAAACTGGTTTAAGAGATTTACTTTCACTTACATCTGCAGATTCTTCATTCCCTGCAGCTTCACACAATACATTAGCCGCCCTGGCCATATAAACTCTGCCTGCCACCATCTCACCATTTGCACATAAAAATTTATGATCAAGCATTTTTCTTCCCAGATTTAAATCCGCAGCATCTACACCAACTACCACCGCAAATGCCTTTAAATCCTTGCGAACATTTTCCACTGTAAAATAAGCTGCATCCATTTTTGAATAAGTTTTCTTTTCCTCAACCACACCCCCCATCATACTTTTTAAATGATCTAAAATCTGACGATGGGTAAAGTCACCTTCGCGTGTACTTTGATTTAAACCCAACGCAACACCTGCACGATTTAAATAAGATCTAGCAGCAACTTTTTCACCATTAGCACAAATCGCCGTGTTCTTTTGCATATTCCCAATATTAAGCTCACCAATTTTTACATTCTCCTGCTCCGCAAACGCCTCTAAATCTTTATGAACATTTTCGGCTGTAAAATACATCGCATCCATTTTGGGGTGCTCTTTTTTATCTTCTACAACTTCCTTAACCAAAGGTTCTTTAAGTCTTAATGTAAGACCGGCCATCTGCCCCAACACAAACAAAGTCTTCTTTTTTGCAGCCATCAATTCATTACTGGATTTTCCATGACCAAACACCTTGCCCGCTCTTAACAAATAAGTTTGAAACTGAACCTCTTCACCATTTGAACAAAACGCATAAGAGCGACAATGATCATTACCTAAATTCAAATCCTCAGGGGCAACATTAAAAGATGCCGCAAAGGATGCCAAATCCTTAGCAACATTTTCGGCTGTAAAATAAGCTGCATCCATTTGTACCATCAACTCCTTATCATAAATTGCCATAATATTCTTCGCCAAATCATCCGCAAATTGATCAGGACTATCAAACCTAAAATGACGGACCAACTGCCTAATATTTGCCCGTCTTTTTAGACCTGACTTTGATGAATTAACAAGTGATTGATAATTATTTTCTGAATCGTACCCAGCCACAAAAGTCCTATTTGCATATTGATTGTTAACCAATACCAAAATTTTATGCTTTTTGATATTGATTGCCCAATAAGCCCTTTCTCTAAAAGAATCCTCTGGCAACTCCGATATAGTAACATCCAGATCATCCAGTAAAATATTTTCACCAGCTATTGTTAAATGCAAAATTGTCTTAAGCGCCAAAGCGACGCGATTATAATCAACTTCACTTTTTTCCACATGTTTTATATTTTTCATTTCATGTATCTCTTGATGATCCGGTGGCACATAAATAGCATCACTTCTTTTTACCTTAATTTTAAATTTAGACTGAAGCAACAAAGCCAGTTCAGCATCAGATTGTATCCCCATTTCCAAAAGCTTTTCATCCCAAAACAATAACGCACTATTCAAAATTTCCAGAGGTGACCTTACAACAGAGGCCTGCAAAACTTCTTCTACTTTAAGCCCAGTTTTTTTACGGATATCATTAACCCTCTTTTCATAAGCCAAAAGTTTATCAAAAACCGCCGCTTTATAAATATTATCTTGAAGCACAGCAATTTCTACTTCGTCCCCCACAGCATGTAGATCATTTAAATCTTTATTTTGGTCAAAATGTTGCATAGAGTGTTTTATAACACATTACAAAGGTCAGCGCAACACAGGCAACGCCTAAAATCAAAGCCCCATCCGAATTTCGCAATCCCCTCCTCAAATGCTAAAAAATCATTATAATAACTCAGACATTTCAAAAATAAATTCTGACCACTTCAAAGTGAAAAAAAAGATACAAACTCACACCACAGGAAAAAAAACACAAAAAAAATCACCGGCACCGCTTACCAAAACCTCCCTTGCTGCAGACCTCCTTACGCCTCCACCGGCAACTACCACCAAAAAAGGCTTTCAGAAGTACAAAATTTTCTTATATTTGCTGCTTTTTGGCATGATCGGCCTGGCAATTTACCGTCTGTTGCCTGAATTAAAAGATTTCAAAAAATTAGTCGAACTTAAAGATCAAATACATTACGGCTGGATGTTTGCAGCGCTTTTCTCACAGTTTTTTCAATACCTTGGCGATGGCTGGTTATCCCAATTACTGCTTAAAATGGTAGATGTAAGAATGGGCATGTGGGACACTTTTAGAATTGCTGCCCTTAACGTTTTTGCCGCCCATATTTTGCCGGTTGGTGAAGCAGGAGGACTTGCCGCGGCTTACCATTTTTATCGTCGACTTGGCGTGAGCGCAGAAAATTTTATTTTCCTAACAATTTGCTGGGGCATTATTACAAACGGACTTTTAATGCTGCTGGTTTTTGTGCCACTTTTTATTCTGCCAGATTTACCACTACCAACCAGCGCCTCTACCACCCTTACACTTCTTGTTCTTGGCATCATCGTACTGCTTTTTATTTTAATGAGAAAAATCATCTTTGCGCAGCTTGAAAAAATCTTTAAAAAATATAGCTGGTCCCAGCATCTACTATCCTTTATTAAAAATCGCAAGAAATACGCTAAACTTTTTCTTACTAGACCAGCGCTACTTTACCCTTCCATCCTTGCCTCCTTCATGTATTACGCCGCGAACATTGTTACTTTGGCGCTTTCTTTTAAGACCTTTGGCATCATGCCCAATTTAATTTTGGTCACTTTTGCCTATTCCGCTTCACTAATCTTTGGCAAAATCACACTGGCTCCAGCTGGAATAGGCGCTACAGAAGCCACCTTGATTTTGATTTTTCTTACAGCCCACACCGATCCTTCCATCACCTTAGCGGCAGTACTTTTATACCGTTTAATTTCTTTCTGGCTACCGATTCCTGGCGGACTGTTTTCTTACTACTCACTTCGCAAAGACATCAACAAAAAACTACTGATCAGCGAAATGACAGAACTAAAAAACAAATAACACATACGGACTACAGAATTTTAAGCAAACTATTCTGTTATCAGCTCATTAATAAATGACGCAATTTTAACGGAAGCCTCTGGATTACTTATCTTTTTAAGGCTTTTTTTAAACGCAGGCATATGCTTTTTTACAAAATCAATACTCTCCGGAATTGTCATATTTGCGCTCTCCGGAACAACACCAAGTTGATATTTCTTTATAAGTTCAGCATTCCCCTCCTCCTGACCTTCTATCACTGAGGTTATAATAAGTGGTTTTTCCGCAGCTAGACATTCCATAACAGTCGCTCCTCCAGCTTTTGTCATAACTATATCCGCAACTTTTATAAAGTTAGCCATCTCATCTGTCCAACCAATAATTTTCACGTTCTTCTCCTCCGCAAATTTCTCAAAAGCCAATTTTGCCGCCTCATCACGACCAGTTATAACAACAATATTTGCATTGGGCTGCGAATCCAAAAGCTCTTTCATGATTTTTCGGTTTGTTCTTTGCCGTTGGGCTGTAGGCAAAAATAAAATTGTGAACTTTTTTGGATCAAGATTCAATTTTTTTAAAAAGGCTTCGCGATTGATTTCTTCGGTAAATCCAAGCTGTACCGGAAAACCCAAAGTCTTA
>CAZOQT010000019.1:0-21382 GCA_964582265.1 uncultured Candidatus Peribacteria bacterium | reverse complement strand
ACCCGAGACCTCTACTTTACGAAAGTATTGCTCTACCAGCTGAGCTAAAGTGGCAGGTATTAAATTAATTTCCTGCCTATTATAGGCAAAGAAGATTTAAATGTTAATAAAAAAAGCCCCGCATCAGAGGGCTTTTTTATCCGAATTTTGCTGCTAATGTTCAAAATGGCTCATTTATAAAGCCATATAATCACAAAGCCAGTATTATCTTACTTTCCTTACAATCCTGGAAAAATTGAATGGCGCAAAAGAGCTGAATCCTTTGTTAAGGCGTACCTTACCAACTTGGCGATTGCGTTGAGCTCTTGGAAGTGGCATTGGATCAAATAAACGAGCCATGCTTACTGGAGCGAAAAGTCGTGAAATCATAATTTTTTTGGTTAAATAATAATTAAATTTAAGCAAAGTTAAGGTCATCAAACCGAAGTTCAAATTTAAGGGGAATGATTTTAAATTACTCAGATCTAGTTTTGTTTGAATTTTATCGCTTGTAATAGCGTAGCAATCCTGTCACCACTCCTTGGATGCAAAGTTCACCTTCGGGATAAATATTGTCGTATTTTGGATTTTCCGGCTTAAGGTAAACTTGCTTTCCGTCCTTCATGTAGCGCTTTACAGTATTCTGATTATCCACAAGGGCGACCACGATATCAAAAGGTCTTGGCTCTAAGCCGCCGCAAACGACCAAAATATCATCCTCAAAGATGCCTGCATCAACCATGCTGTCACCCTTAACTCTTAACAAATAGGAATCTTTGCCCTTATAAACAACATCCTCACCAACATTGACCCATTTTTCAATGTATTCTTCAGATAAAACCGGACCACCGGCGGGAATCATACCCAGCAAAGGTAACTTAACTTCTGAAGATTCCAAACGCTTTTTTACACTAGATAGCAGCTTAATTCCGCGTGGAGTATCGTCCTTTTCAATGTAGCCTTTCTCTTCCAATGCTTTTAAATGCTTTAAAATGGAATTGTCTGAGTTCACACCAAAGAATTCGCGCATTTCACGCAATGTAGGAGAAGAACCATTTTTAATTTGATAATCTTCTATAAAATGAAGAACGGCTTCCTGCTTTTCGGTTAGAACTTCTGACATAATTAGTAATTAGAAATTAATAATTAGTAATTGTTTTCTGAACGCTTCGTTCCTATTATAGGTGAGTATACACTCACCGTCAAATCTTTTTTTAAAAATCTTTTCTTTTGGCTTTTCTTTCACTATGATGCATCTGTTTTGTATTTGATTTTTGATGGATTTTAAGTTTGTAAAAATTGTTATTTTCACCCCGGTAACACACGCAGAAAAAGTGCGAAAAGCCTTGGCGCAAGCCGGTGCGGGCAAGATTGGCAATTACGATTCGTGCTCTTTTTCTAGTCGAGGGATTGGCAGATTTAGGCCTTTAAAAGGAGCAAATCCGTTTATAGGAAAATCAGAAAAGCTGGAAGAGGTTGAAGAAGATCGGATTGAAGTAATTTGTTCTAGTGAGCAAATGAAAGAAGTATTGGAAGCGGCTAAAAAAGCCCACCCTTATGAAGAGCCAGCCATAGACATTATTCCTTTGCTGAATTAATTATGACGCCAATGATGGCTCAATATAGAGAGATAAAAGCCAAATATCCGGACGCGATATTATTTTTTAGACTGGGCGATTTTTATGAAATGTTTTTTGATGACGCGATTGAAGCTTCACGGCTTCTGCAAATCACTTTAACTTCTCGCAATAAGGGTGATCATAAAGCGCCAATGTGCGGTGTGCCTTATCATGCAGCACAAAATTATATTGCAAAATTAACGCGCGTTGGCAAAAAAGTGGCGATTTGTGAACAACTTTCTGACCCAAATGAACCAGGAATTGTAAAGCGTGATGTGGTTAGAGTGATTACACCTGGAACAACTCTGGATGATCAAATTCTTGATCAAAAAACTAATAATTTTTTATTGGCATTAACTTTTGATCCTAAGAATAACACAAATAAAGCTGACACTTTTGGCCTTGCTTATGCCGATATTTCCACAGGTGAACTGCGCGTGACTGAAATAAATAGCATCGCAGAATTGCAATCAGAACTTCAAAGAATTCACCCGCGTGAAGCCTTGGTTCCTGCAGATTTGTTGCAAGAAAATTTCTTTAATAAAATTCACGAAACCCAACTGCAAACCTTCTTTTTTACAACAGAAGTTCCGGCAGATAGTGAATATTTGTTAAAGAACTTTTTTGGTGTAAAAGACCTGAATGGATTTGGTATTGAAGGTAATCCATCTGCAATAAAAGCTGCTGCAATTTTACTCCAATATCTTCAGGAAACTCAAAAAACAAACCTGCAGCACATTCAAGGGCTGCAATCTTATGAGCTATGCGAATTCATGCCGGTAGACGAAAGCACTTTAAAAAATTTGGAAATAACATCTACCTTGCGTGAAAACAAATTGGAAGGTTCATTACTTTGGGTTTTGGATCAAACAATTACTTCTATGGGTGGTAGAACATTAAGGTTTGCCTTAACTCATCCACTGCTTGACGCCAATAAAATTCAAGAAAGATTGGATGCCGTGGAAGATCTTTATAAAAATCCATTGATTCTGGATGATTTGCGCGAGGATTTAAAGCGCGTTTTGGACCTGGAGCGTCTTCTTGCACGCTTAAGCCTGGGGCACGGTAATGCGCGTGATTTATTGGGTTTAAAATCGTCGCTAGAAAGCGTGCCTAATATTAAATGCATTATAAATAATTTGCAGGCTCCATTGCTAAAAATCATTTTAAATGATTTGGATGCGCTGCCGGATTTGGTGGCTTTGATTGAAAATGCGATTGTGGAGGAACCTCCGCTTGCAATTAGAGAAGGTGGCATGATTAAAGATGGCTACAACAGCGAGCTGGATGAAATAAAAAAGATAAGTCGCGATGGAAAGGGATTTATTCAGGCTCTGCAAGAAAAGGAAATTGAACGCACAGGCATTCATTCACTTAAAATTCGTTACAACAGTGTTTTTGGCTACTACATTGAAATAAGCAAAACCAATCTCCACGCTGTTCCTGCTGATTATATTCGTAAACAAACCTTGGTTAATGCTGAGCGTTTTATTACGCCGGAGTTAAAAGAATATGAAGAAAAAGTATTGGGAGCAGAAGAAAAAATTGTAGCTATGGAATATGAAATTTTTAATAATTTAAGACTGCGCGTTGTTCAAGAAATCGGCCGTATTCAAAAGCTGGCCAAGGCAATTGCGTCTTTGGATATGCTGGGCTCTTTTGCTAAAGTGGCTATAGATAGCGGTTATTCTAAGCCGGCTATACATCCGTCTACTCAGGCGACTATACGGGTTGAAGCTGGAAGGCATCCTGTAGTAGAGAAAATGTCTTTTGCGTCACGTTTTGTGCCAAATGATGTGGAGCTCGATCATGACAAAAATCAATTACTGCTTATTACAGGCCCAAATATGGGCGGTAAATCGACCTACTTAAGACAGGTTGCTTTAATTACATTAATGGCGCATATAGGCAGTTTTGTGCCAGCAGCAAAAGCCGAAATAAGTTTGGTGGATAGGATTTTTACCAGGGTTGGAGCTTCTGATAATTTAGTGCGTGGGCAAAGTACTTTTATGGTGGAAATGCAGGAGACCGCCTATATTCTTAACCACGCAACCGCAAACAGTTTGATTATTTTGGATGAGATTGGACGTGGTACTTCGACCTATGACGGCATGAGTATTGCATGGGCAATTACAGAATTTATCCATGACAAAATTGGGGCAAAAACATTATTTGCGACTCATTATCATGAACTGATTAGCTTGGCAGAAAAGCTTTCTAATGCGCAAAATTACTCGGTGGCTGTGAAAGAGAATGAAACCGATGGGGTAGTGTTTTTATACAAAATCGTTAAAGGCGGAGTTGATCGCAGCTACGGAATTGAAGTCGCAAAATTGGCTGGATTACCGGCAGAAGTCACTTCCAAAGCACGCCAAATTTTAGTTGATTTGGAGGAAGGAATTTTAGAGGCAGGCATTCAAAAAGAGCTCACAGATGCGATGAAGCGGCCTTCAAAAGATCAGATGGAAATATTTGGGGATGAACCGATTAAGCTGGAACAGAAGCGTGAACATCAGCAAATTAAAGAAAATCCTGCGGTGGAAGAACTAAAGAAACTTGACTTGAATGCAATCACCCCGCTAGAAGCTTTGAACAAACTGGTAGAATTGAAAAATAAATTTTAAAACCGCCTTGTGCTTTTTGACATATGCACGCTAAACTGGCGATGGTCTTTAGATAAGCTTTTATGTCTATAATCAAGGTTCTTCCAGATTTTTTAATAAATCAAATAGCTGCAGGTGAAGTTGTGGAGCGTCCTGCATCGGTTATTAAAGAGCTGGTGGAAAATTCTTTGGATGCTGGAGCGAACGCAATAACAGTTGAAATAATGGGTGGTGGCGACTCTTTTCTTAGAATTACCGATAATGGATTCGGCATGGATCAGGAAGACGCGCTGCTAGCCTTTGAGCGCCACGCAACAAGTAAAATTTCTACCGCTGAAGACTTGGTAAACATTCATACTTTGGGCTTTAGAGGAGAAGCCTTGGCTTCTATTGCTTCGGTTGCCTGCGTAACTTTGCAAACCAAAAAAAAAGATGCGCTTGAAGGAACTTTGATTATTTGTGAAGGTGGAGAAATAAAAAAATTAAAACCTGTGGGCGTTCCGGAAGGCACTCAAATTGAAGTTAAAAATTTGTTTTTTAATACTCCCGCTCGTAAAAAATATTTAAAGAATCCGGTTACGGAATATAATCATATTTTTAATACTATTACAGGAGTGGCATTGGCTTTTCCAAATGTGGCTTTTAAGCTTATTCATGATGAAAAGGTGGTGCTTGATTTGCCGGCCACAGAGGAACGTTCTACCCGCATTAAGCATTTGATGGGACGCACCATAGCGGATGAATTAATTCCGGTTTTTTATGGGCATTCTCAAGTCCATCTGGAAGGATTTATTGGCAAGCCCTTGATTGCACGTGCTAATCGTAATGGTCAATATTTGTTTGTGAATAATCGCGAAGTTAAGTCACATGTTTTGTCTTATTCGGTTAAAGAAAGCTATTATTCACTGCTGCCAAAAGAAAAGTATCCAGTATTCTTTTTGTTTTATCATCTGGATCCGGAACTGGTTGATGTTAATGTTCATCCCCGTAAAAGCGAAGTACGCTTTAGGGACGAAAAAGAAATTTTTAGAATTACCAATCAGGCCTGCCATAAGTCTTTAGAAACACATATTTTGGCGCCACAAATTAGTGGCAATGGCCCGGTAAATTATTATCAAGAAAGGCAGCAGCAGCCTCTTAAACTTATGGATAAGCCAAATTTTAGTGGTGGCCTTTCTGTTCAAAATAAAACTGTGTCGCCACAATTAGTTCAAGTTGCATTGGATTTTACCAAAGATTTTAATAACGGTTCAAAAATTAACACATTTAATAGTGAAGCTGGTGAAGAATCAAACACGCATAATGAAAATAATTTGGAAGCCAATAATTCCGCTGCCCAATCTGAACGTGAACAAAGTGAAGAGCTTATTCCACTTGGGCAATTAGCCAACTCATATATTCTTTGTCAGCAGGGCATGTCGCTTGTTATTGTTGATCAACACGCGGCGCATGAGCGCATTAGATATACAGAAATTTTGGAAGATTTTGATAAAAAAATTCGTGCTTCGCAGCCACTTTTAACTCCACTGCAATTTGAATTTTCGCAAAAAGAAATTGCTGTAATTACAGAAAATCAGGAAATTTTTGATGGCCTTGGTTTTGAAATTGAGCCATTTGGTGGAAATACTTTTGTGGTCCACTCTGTACCTAATTTTATGGTACAGGAAGACCTCCAAAAAACAATTTTGGGACTGATTGATGACCTTAGTAGTCAAACTCAAAAAGGAGATTTTATTAAGCGTAAAGAAAAATCTTTGATTTATATGGCTTGTCGATCTGCTAAAAAATTTGGGGATGTGTTGACTCCGTTAGAGCAAAAGGCGCTGGTCAAAAAACTGATGACTTTAGCGTTTCCATATACTTGCCCACATGGTCGCCCGACAATGGTTGTAATGAGCGAAGATGAGCTGCTAAAGCGATTTGGTAGAGATTACTCCTGATAGCAAAATAAATAATTCACAAAAAAGTAGCTACCTTCCAATTAAAACAGCTAAATAATAATCTTTATCCAGGGCGGTTTTAAACTCAACATTTTGATTATCGTCTTTAGGTAGATTTTCGGGATAACGTTTATAAATGTTAATACCTGGCTTTAAGATAATTCTTTTATCTAAATTACTGACAACAATTCCTGATTGATTTTGTACAAAAAAACGATACGTATCAGCTGTCGCCAAGTTGATATTTACAGGTAATTGATAGCTGATATTTATAGTGTTGGTACTACCTGGCTCTGTTTCCATTTCAAACATAAAATAAGTTTTTGCTATTTCCTGATCTTCCCTTATTAATACTTTATTTTGAGCCAAGCCATCAACAGAAATTAATTTACTACCTTGTGGCACATAAACTTTGACCATGGATTTATTTTTTCCGGCTCCTAAAATAAATTTTACGGTCGATGAAAGTTCATTATACCCAAAGGTTTTAAGTGTTTGTTGCAATTTTAAAAGAGCTCCCCTGTCCCAGGTATGAGTCCTTTTTATGGTAAGTTCATCTATAACCTGCCCGTCGGCATTAATTAAAGTATTGTGAATTAAATCCTGTTTAATATATAAATCGCTTTTATTTCCGCCCACGGCTGTTGTTATTACATTTAAATAATCATCCTGTGGTTGTGTTCTGGTAACACGACCACTTACATAAAGCGAATCAAACAAATTCTGAATTTCACTATCTTTGGAATAGAGCATAATGCTTTTCTCTTTGAGCCCTTTTATAAAGGCAGCAAGCGTCTTTTGGAAAGATTCTTTTTGAAAAAGTTTATCTTTAAAAGCCGGTATAAATTCGCGCAGAATTTTTTTAGGATCCTGAGCTCCACTCAATTTTGATTCGATGATGTATGACAAAATGGTCTGATAATTTTCTTTATTTAAAGCTGAATTTAAACCTTCTAAATTAATTGGCCCCGTAATATCAAATAAATCTGCCAAAAAATGTTGATTTACAGCAATTACTGAATCGACGCTTGGCCCCTTTTCTTTCTGCAAAAACCAGGCTGCTTTTGCTGCGGAAATTGCAAAGTCCGGAGAATAATTGGAATCGCGCAACCGCCAATTTTTTGTAATTTTAGCGATATCTTCCGGCGCGGGAATTTCTTCTTGAAGCTGACCATCTGATTCATATACATCATGAAAATCCATTTTGGTTAGATACCCATCATTAAAATCGACGATCAAATAGCTACCAATAAAGCCTCCCGTTGGACGCGCTTCTGTATCGTTTTGCAGTAAAATCAAATATCTATGTGGATACCTATCTCCCAATAATTTTAAAAAAGCTGGAATTCTAGACTGCATTGATTGGACTATCTTAAGCAGTGCTGCAACTTTACTTTTTCCATCTTCAAATTTAGATCGATATTGAGAAGGTAAAATTTTAGGATCCACCAATGCTAAATTATCGTTCGCTATCTCTAGTTCGGCACTCGCTTTATCCAAAAAATTCAAATCTTCGCGCAATTTAGTTGTTAATAAAATTTTTGGCTGAATGCCATTTTGCGCATTAATTTGCGCGCTTGCTTCTTGATTTTCTTTAAGAATCAACTCCGGTAAATTGCGAATATTTTCAATGCCTTTGCTAAAATCAATACCTGCCTGTGAAACATATTTTCCTGCCTGCAAAATGCCCTCTACACTTTGAACAGTTTTTTCCTGAGCAAAGAAAAGACTTTGATTAGAGGTCAAAAAATTAATTGATTCTAAAGCAGAATTGAAGTTATTTGCAGCCTGATCAAAGTTATCCCCTGCCGCAGAGAAGTTAGTATTTTTAGCCTCTGCGCCAGCATTTTGAATCTTCTGCAGCCCCTCCGCTGCGGAAGCGATTATGTTATTTTTTATTACCACTCCTCGCTGATAGATATTTATGCCGTTCAAAATAAACAAAATCAAAATTCCACAGGCTACCAATCTTGTAAGCTCGGAAATTTTATCGTAACGGGGATTTTTTTGTTCGCGCTTAAAAAAATATGTCTGACTGGAATTTTTTTCATTTTGATTAACCGGATTTTTTAAATCCTGAATTACCTCATTATTGCCTTTGGTAAAAACCTTTTTAGTATCATCCGTATGCGAAATATCCAGCAAATTATTTTTAACTTTAGGCACATGAAGTTTCTGGTCTTTAAGAGTGATTAATAAAGAACCGCTTACTTCAATATCTCGCAATATTTTATTTTTCATATTTACCTTTATAAGATCTTCACCAAATAAAGATCGGCAATTCCATCGTCAAAGAAATTTTTGGCAGCGCTAATTGTGCCAAAAGGTGCCAAGTATGAATTAAACATTTGATTGTTATTCCAGTCAAAAGCTGCAAAAACGGCAGCCAGGTTTAAATGACTAACTTGATCAGCCGAACGGGAAATTGACTTAATGCTGTTTTTATACAATTCACTATTTTTTAAATTACTTTTGTTTTGTCCCTGACTGCGATCAATTGCTTGTTTTAAAGAATCCAGATTGGTAGATGCGGCCAAATCATTATTAATTGCCGTGTAATGGATGGCAAAACCCTTATTGCCGATGGCAATTGTGCTTATGTTTAAGCCATTATAAACACTATCTGATCTGGTTATTTGCTCTGGACTAGCAATTATTTCTTGGCCTTTTGTGCCATCTGGCAAAGTTACGTCTTGAATTTTTGGCTCAAATACCGCACTCATTTTCACAAACGCGTTTACGATTTTCTCAACACGAAGAAGATCTGTGTTTTTATCATTCAATTCAAGAAATAAATTATATTCTGGTTCTTCAAAATTCTTATTTACAGTTAAAAGATACTCACTCTTTAACAAAGGATAAATATCCTCTTCTAAAGAAATGTCTTTACCAAAATATTTTTCTTTTTGATATTCCAAAGCTCCATCAATAATCACTGAATTTGCTTTTGTGCCGACCTTAAAAAGATCCTCCATGCGCCCAAGCTCTTTATGAAGATCGTGACCGCCTACCATCAAAATTGGATTTTCGTTTGCCAATTGTAAGAGTTTACCGTCATAGCGATCGCTGTATGTAAGATAAGCATTACCATTTAGTTCCGCTTTGTTAATTGCGCTAAATACCTGCACATGAAATTCCTTATTTTCTGCAAAAACACTGATCCCCTCAGCCGAAAAAATCTTTAAAAATGGCTGCAGCATAATAAATTCCTGATTTTTTCTGCTTATGAAAACTGGATTTTTAATTAAAACCTCAAAAAGTTTTGGAACATTAACATATCCAAAGGCAAGCCCTGAAACCGGCAAATTATTTGCGACTTTACGGAAATTAACCTCGCTTGAAAGAGCTAAATTTGATTTACTTTTTTCTAATACAAAATCCTTTAAGAACTGATAACTTGTAGCAACAACCAGGTAACGATTAAAAAAAGTAAAACTTAAATCTTGCCCATTTTTATAATGATAAACGTTATAACCATTTACGTTTTCTTGCAGCAATTCATCTCCGGTTTTTGCAACCATTTTTGACTTAAAAAAAGCTATTGCAGCTTTTGAATCTTTTGCTTCAATCAATAAAATTGGATTTAATTTTCCATCTGGGTTGATTGATTTGATCAATGCTAAACCAAATTTTCTACCAACCCATGGAGCAATTTCCTGCTCGTAAGGAGCTGGAAGAATAACATTTAACAAACCGATCAATTGAGCTTTTTGATAAACCGGATAATTTTCCATGGTTTTGTAAAATTGCTGCACTTGTCTGGAGTTTGGGTCAATGTTAATTTCTACAAAACCAACTGTTGTATCTGCTGGCAAAATTTCGGCCAAATACTCCGGTCTAAATATTTTTTGAAACAATAAAACTCCAATAAAAACTACAGCACATGCTGCTACGATCAACAAAGCTGCTGCCTTTAGTTTATGTCGATCAACTGTAACAAGTTTTTGATCTTTTGGTTCTGCAGAAACATTTAAAGACTCCCCCTTTTGGCTTTCTTCCGGCGTTTTTTTTGCAGGCTCAGCTATTTTCTCTTTATTGTTGGACTTTAAAATTTCACCTTTTTTGGTTTTTATTTTCTTAATAAGTTTTTTTAATTTGCCGTTTTTGGGCAATTTCTGCTCCTCCTGGCCTTCGTTTTTTTTGGTTGAGGCAACGGTCTTTTTTTTGCTTTTTTTCCCCATAAAAATTAGTTGGTTAGTCAGAAAATAAATCCAGATTAGTATCTCAGAATTATTGTTAAACATCAACGAAAATCAGTTGCTTTAAGATTGAAATCTGGGGAGAATTTTCGAGCTAAAGTTTGGCGCATTTTTGCTTGGCTACAAAAGTAAATCTGCTATAATTCAAGGCCGAAACCCTTATTTTTCTTATATGCAAGCAAAAGAACTCCGTAGAAGATTCATTGATTTCTTTGTGCAAAAACATGGACACGCAGAAATCAAAAGTTCATCCGTTATTCCAGAAAATGACCCTACTGTTTTATTTACTACAGCAGGAATGCATCCACTTGTGCCTTATTTGATGGGCGAAACTCATCCTGCAGGAAAACGTCTGGTTGACGTGCAAAAATGTATTCGTACAGATGACATAGATGAAGTTGGAGACGCAACGCATTGCACATTTTTTGAGATGCTTGGCAACTGGTCACTTGGTGATTATTTTAAAAAAGAAGCAATCAATTGGAGTTATGAATTACTTACTTTGCCGCTGGAAAAAGGCGGCCTGGGGCTGGACCCAAAAAGACTTATGGTTACATGCTTTGAAGGTGATAAAGATGCCCCACGTGATGATGAAGCCGCTGACGTATGGAAAAGCTTGGGATTTAAAAGCTATGAAGGTGCGACCAAAGATGATCACCAATTAATTTTCTTTTACGAAAAAAAGAAAAACTGGTGGGGCCCAGCTGGTCAAACTGGTCCATGCGGTCCAGATACAGAAATGTTTTTTGATACTTGCCCAAACTTAAAATGGGATGAACATAAGCCAGGCGCATCGGAAAATTTAATCAATAAAACACCATTAAAAGATGGCAGCGGAAGATGTCATGCTAACTGCGAATGTGGTCGTTATGTTGAAATCTGGAATGATGTATTTATGCAGTACAATAAAAAAGCTGATGGCACGTTTGAAATTTTAAAACAGCAAAATGTAGACACTGGCATGGGGCTTGAGCGCGTTACTGCCATTATGCAGGGCAAACCATCTCACTATGAAACTGAGCTTTTTGCTCCGGTTAAAGAAAAAATAAATCAACTCGCAATTGGCGAAAAAAATGTAACTGATGAAGAACAGGTTATTTCTGAAAGAATCATTGCCGATCATTTACGCGCATCTACTTTTATTTTGGGAGACGCAATGGGTGTTGTACCTTCAAATAAAGACCAGGGATATATTTTAAGACGTTTGATTCGCCGCGCGATTCGCCATGGTAAAAAAATGGGTATTCATACTGATTTTACAGCGGAGATTGGTAAAATTTTTGTGGATATTTATGGTGAATTTTATCCTGAACTTAAGCATAATGAAGCTAGAATTATTGATGAATTAAACAAAGAGGAAATTAAATTTCAAAAAACTTTGGAACAAGGCCTGCGTGAAATGCGCAAAATCTGGAAAATGGATGATCCAAATGAATGTCATAAAGAAATTGCAGTTACACATGGCGATAAAGCATTTTATGTTTTTGAAACTTTTGGTTTCCCAATCGAGATGATCGAAGAAGAGCTAACAAAAAATGGCTTTCAGATTGACCACAAAGAATTCAGGAAGAAATTTGATGAAGCGCAAAAGGCGCATCAGGACAAATCACGCGTGGGCAGTGAACAGAAATTTTCCGGAGGACTAGCCGATAACAGTTTTGAATGCACTATGCTGCATACAGCTACCCACCTTTTACATAAGGCATTAAAACTTGTCCTTGGCGATGAAGTAAATCAAAAAGGCTCAAACATAACAAAAGAAAGGCTTCGTTTTGACTTTAATTATGGCCAAAAAATGACCCCAGAACAGGTTAAAAAAGTTGAAGATATTGTGAATGAACAAATTCAACGAGACCTGCCGGTCAGCTTTGAAATAATCACTGTAGGAGAAGCCAAAGAAAAAGGCGCAATCGGTCTTTTTGAGCACAAATATGAGGAAAAGGTTAAGGCTTATAAAATGGGTGATTTCAGTTATGAAATTTGCGGAGGGCCTCATGTTGAACATACTGGTCAGCTAAAACGCTTCAAGATTTTAAAAGAAGAAGCTTGCTCTGCTGGAATCAGACGCATTAAAGCTGGAGTAGTAGGTGCTGGCGTTAAAGATTAAGGCTTAATGATTAGGCTGTTAAAGCAAACTAGTTTTGCGCCCCAAGGATTCTCCTTTTAAAAGCCAGTCTAGTGCTTTTGTGGCTTTAACATCGACAATCGCACCAACTAAATCGGGGCTGCCTTCAAATTGCACTACTTTATTTTCGCGGCTTTTACCCTCACATTCGCCGGTTTCTTCAATATATCTATCCACCAAAACTTCCATGGTTTGACCAACATGGGCACTATGCTTCTCACGCGAACATTCTTTTAAAATATTATTTAATTTGTGCCAACGGCGGGCCTTTTCTTCTTTGCTTACATCGTCGGGAAAAGCTTTATAAGAAACCGTACCGCGGCGTGGGCTGTAGCGGGCAATATAGGCCATATCCCAGCGAATTTCTTTGAAAACATTATAAGATTCTTCAAACTGCTGTGCTGTTTCTGAACAAAAACCAACTATAATATCCGTTGTTATGGCTGCGTTTGGCAATTTTTCTCGGATCTTTTTAATAATTTGGCGGTATTCTTCTACTGTGTATTTACGATTCATTTTTTTGAGCATGGCATCGCTTCCTGCCTGAATCGGCAAATGGAAATGTGGGCACAAAACTTCTAAATTGGTGTGTGCCTGAATTAAAGCGTCCGTAAAATCATGCGGATGTGGCGAGGTGAATCTTAGCCTGTTTAAGCCTAATTTTTTCAATTTATTCAGTTCTGTAAGGAGCTTAATAAAAGGTTCCTCCCCGCTTTCAATAATCCTTGCGAATTCTGGATTTTTCTTATCCAGATTACTGATTCCATAGGAATTAACGGTTTGCCCAACCAGGGTAATTTCTTTGCAACCTTGTTCAACTAAATTTTTACATTCAGCAATAATTTCGGCCATAGGACGGCTTTCTTCACGGCCGCGAGCATAAGGCACAATACAGTAAGTGCAATATTTATCACAGCCAATTTGAATAGGCACAAAGGCAGAAAATTTGGTAGTGTACTTGGGCTTAATCTTAAGGTAGGCCTTTAAATCTTCTTCCTGAGTTTGCAACTGGGGAAAATCCAACTGTGGCTCTGCTTCCTGAAGAATATCAGGTAATTTTTGAGTGTCGGTTATGCGAAAAACAAAATCAACTGTATCTATTCTTTTAATTATTTCGTCCTTTACTTCTTTCTCTGAATTGCGACTACTCGTGCTGCGGACCATGCAGCCCGTTATTCCTACCAGTAAGCGTGGATTTCGGCGCTTAATGTGCTCCAAATTTCTTAATTGGCCGTAAACCCTATCTTCCCCCTTTTGGCGAATGGAACAGGTATTGAAGATAAAAAGGTCGGTTTCTTCTGGATTTGAACACCTTTCATAGCCTAGTTTTTCTAGTACTGCAGCCACTCTTTCGCTATCCGAGTAGTTCATGGCGCAACCTAAAGTTTGTATTAAATATTTCATGGATTATGAGGCTTTTTGCTTTATGGCTCGTTGATCTTTGCCCGTTTTTGTGCTATCATTATATGAATTTCTAACAAAAACCCAAATGAAAAAAATAACAAAAACCCAAATTGGCATGGCCGCAGGAAGCGTACTAGTACTTGCCCTTGTTATTGCTACTGTTTCTGGCCGTGTGGGAAGCCTACTTACCGGCAACTTAACAGGTCTGAATCAAAATTTGCATGGATCCGCTTTAGCTAAAACAGAAACTGTTTTACTGACTCCATCTAATCAATTGCGTGCTGGTTTAAATTCCGTACTTAAAGCAAAAGTAACAAGTGATAAAGCCGTACAGTTATCCAAGCTTAAAATCCGCTTTGATTTTAATGATTTGGCCTATAGCAATGTGGGAATTGTTGTTAATGGCAATGTTTCTACTGATAAACTTACTATTAATGATCAGATCACAGCGCACGCGACAGTTGATGACGCTGCTGTAAAAAATAAAACCTACATTTTGACTTTTGAAAAACCGGTCACTTTAGAAGCCGGAATAAACACAATTGAAGTTGTGCTTAACGCCGACGCTATAACTTTAAATTCAGTATTAGCAAGCAGCCTAATTGATATGGTGCTGGTTGATAAAGGTGTAAACTTAGTCAAAGAAGGACCTTTGGAAAAAACTGTTTTAAAGGTTAACTACACTACGCAAAAGTAGTATTAGTGAATTCTACTTATCATTGCGCGCATATAGCGTGCATCAATTAGAGTTTGATCCGGATCAACAGAACTTCTATTTAGAATTGATTCTATAGTTGATCTTTCTTCTTCACTTACTACTGCTGTACCAGATTTTATAGTGGTCAAAAAATCCTTAGCCAACTTTTTGATTTGGACATCACTTGGAGGTGTTAAGGCCTCAGTTAGCCTTGCGCGTTCCCCATCTGTTAATTCTTCAACTTTAGATAAAAGTTTAGTAGCTTCTACTAACTGCTCTTTAGTTTTAGCAAGGCGAATCATATCCGAAACCTGCGCATGATACTCTACCAGCTTAGGATTAACCTTGAATTCAAGGTCAGTGGTTTTTGAAGCAGGCCATTTTCCATTATTCAAATCATCCAAATCGGCATTAAGCTTAACTAAACGTGGTGCAAGCTCCGCCCTCATTGGTACTAACTGAGTTGATTCATCTATTTTTGCACCAGCTTTTTTACTTTCGCTTTCATCAAATTTCACAACCGGATCTATTGTTCCTTTTGCTGGCTCGCCTTTAGGATTCGAAGTTTTTGCAGATGGCTTTGGACTATTGCCGCCAATTCCTACCGCTTTTGCAACCGCTTTAACAGCTCTCCCCATCCAGGAAGCAACTACCTTGGAAAAAGGTTTACTGGACTTTGTTTCTGGTAAAACCTCTGGAAATTGACTTTTAGTCTCTTTGAATTTTTCTTTAAAATTAGACATTGCAAGCTGAATATCCGGAAGTGCCTTGCCTGGATTTTCAACCTTCCATTGGCCGCTTTCAATTTTAGCAGTTAAAATTAATAATTCTTTTAGTTTTGCTAACGAATCGTTTTGAGCCTCGGTGTTATTTGGGCTTATTTTATAATGTTCCTGCCATTTAATAACTTCCATGCGTAAAGCATTGCGTTCTTCCTTGTTCATTTTGGGAGAGCTTGGATCATGCTCGGCTGCAGAGCTTGGTGATGGCTGTGCCGCACTATGAGCAGCTTTTGAATCAGCTTTAGAAGCTGTATCGTTTGGAATTTGTGCAGAATCGGATGATTCAGTATCTGTCGTAGTTTCCAAATAGGTAGAAGTCTCACCGCCTGAGGTTGTGTCTGGCACCGCAGAAGCTGTAATAGTGGACTTTCCATTACCCATATTGCTATCCGCACATGCAACAGCGGAACTGAGTGTGGCTGCAGCGGCAACCGCCATTGCTGTCCTACCGAAGAATCTACTTACTGTTGAAGGTGTGGGTGCTGGAGTCTTTTTTGCTGAAGTGCTGCTTGTGAGCCTGGCTGCACGCGCAGGTTGGGCCTCTGCAGGAGTAATTTTTTGAATAAACTCACTATCTAGGGCTTTTGCCGCTTCTTCAAAGTTTGCAATTTGAGCTGAAGACGATGGCTTATTAGCTTCTTTTGCAGGTTCACTAAGAACAGACCTGGTGATTTCATCAATTCTGGATTGATGTTCCGCTGCCCTAATTGGATAATAATTATTTGCTTTTTCTACAACTTCTGGAGCAGAAGCTATGCCCGCCTTTCTTTCACTTTCGACTCTATTAAGAGCCAATTTACCCTCAATTAATTCTAGTTTTCTTTCTGCATCCAATCTTGTTTCGCTGCCGAATTTTGCAGCTTCAAATGAACTTGTAGTAATTGGCTGAATACCACTTACTGGAGCTGCATCTTCTTGGTGATCTGTTTTTTGTTCTAATGTGTTGATTGACATGTTTTTAAAATATTTAAAATAAATAGCTAATTATGTTAACGCAGGAAGGTAATAAATATTACCTATGATTTGCTGAGTTATTACATGAGGGCCTATTTTGAACTAGAATACATACCAAGTCAAGCCACGGTTTTAAAAAAATATTACACGCGAATAGTCAAATTACAATAATTACAACAAGTAATATTACACTTATTTTACTCTTCTATTAGCTGATATTTAATAAATTGGCGTCCTGAAATTTGCTTGGTGGTTACCAACCATTTTGTGCCACTGCTTTCCTGAAATATAAATTTTTGCACATTATTACTTATGATGTGATCGGCAATTATTCTTTTGGACTTGGGCGAGGGTTCACGTGGCCGATCATCAATCTTCTTTTTTAAATGTTTAAGAGGCTTTTTCTTTATTTTTTTTTGTTTAGACAGGGCTATTTTATTCAATTTTGGGTCATCTGGATCCAAAAAAGTCACATCACCAGTTTGCAATTTGGTAATAATTTTTTCAAAAATTTTGGGGACAGGATTAGCATGCGCAGCTGGAGAAATTGTTAATATTGCCGCAATAAGTGTATGAAAATGACTAGCCCAAAATCGGATTTTTTTGCGAATTGTTCTTTCTTTTAAAAAATCGCGATCAACAAAACTTTTCAGGCTACCCTGAGTTTCTCTTGATTTATCAGGTAACATAAAAATCACTTAGAATATAGTTATAAGTGATTTCGCAAATAAAAATTACCAATTACCTGGTGACCCCGGCGGGAATCGGACCTGCATCTAGGCCTTAGGAGTGCCTCGTTCTATCCATTGAACTACGGGGTCTTGGGACAAAATAAGCTTCTAAATTAAGCCGTAATGGCATTTAAAATCATGAACTCTGTCTTTTCTTCTGAAAGCTCTGTTTTGGCACTTAAAACAAATTTATCCTTTGGCTGAAGGTTAGCTATACCAGCCTGTTTAGCAAAATTGTCAATCGTATCAAGTTTTACTTTTTCGCCAGAAGTCTGGAATTTAACTGGAACTACTGCGCGTGGTTCAATTTCTTCAATTGCCGCGTGTGCTTCTTTGTAACCAGTGCTATCACCACTTACAGGCACTAATAAAACATCAACTTCGCCAATATTTTCTACGAACTCATCACTTAAAGGTGTGGATAAATTTGTAAGATAGCAAACCTTTAAACCATCTGCATCAAGTGTAAAAACCATTGAACTTGCCAATTTTGGATCATTATTAAGTTCCTGAGCGGTAATGGCTATACCAGCAACCTCATATTCTCCTGGCCAACTTAAAACTTTTGGCTCTCCACCAATTGCGGCTACATTGTTCATGCCTGCGTCTTTTTCGTCTGAAGTAAGCACAACGTTAGCTTTAATATTAGGCAATTTAAGCCCAATTTCTTCTTTGTAAGGATTAATCACTGCTAATCCATCTCTGGTTTTAATAGAAACACAACCATATCCATGCCAAACGATCTCCATAATTAATTAAATTACTAAATATTTAATGGCGAATTGCTCGCTACGGCGGAACTATACTTTATTTTTTTAGGATTGTAAATTTGAAGGCTTGGTATTAAGTTTATGAGTGCAATTTTATTAATGATTTTCTGAATTTTATGTCCAAAATTAAAGACATCCAGGCGAGAGAAGTGCTTGATTCAAGAGGAAATCCCACTTTGGAAGTTTGTGTAACCACCACAAAAGTTGTGGCCTGCGCAATGGTGCCAAGTGGTGCATCGACCGGTGTTCATGAAGCTTTGGAGCTGAGAGATGCCGACCCAAAGCGCTATTTGGGCAAAGGTGTTTTAAAGGCCTGCGCCAATGTTAATGACGAAATAAATGGTAGCCTAAGTGGCTTTGAGGTTGATAATCAGGACAAAATTGATTCTCATTTAATTACGCTTGATGGAACTCCTAACAAAAGCAAACTTGGAGCGAATGCGATTTTGGGGGTTTCGCTGGCTTGCGCTCATGCCGCTGCAAAAGAAAAAGGGATTGGTCTTTATGCGCACTTAAACCCAAAAGCAAACGTGCTTCCAGTGCCTATGATGAATATTGTAAATGGAGGGAAACATGCTGATAGCGGCCTGGATATTCAGGAAGTAATGGTGATGCCGGCGGGCGCTTCTTCTCTTACTGAAGCCGTGCGCATGGGTGCGGAAATTTTTCATCATTTGGGCAAACTGTTGAAAGCTAAAGGTTATCAGACTGCGGTTGGCGATGAAGGTGGCTATGCGCCAAGTTTTAAAGACCAGGAAGAAGCCTTTGAATTTGTTTTGTCTGCGATTAAAAATGCAGGTTATAAAGCTGGAAAAGATGTTTATATTGCTCTGGATCCTGCTTCTTCTGAATTTTACGACGCCGATAAAAAGCGCTATAAATTCAAGATTAAAGGTAAGTCAGAATTGCTCACTACTTCGCAAATGGTGGATTTTTGGGCTGATTTAGTAAAAAAATATCCAATTATTTCTTTGGAAGATGGTCTAGCTGAAGATGATTGGGAAGGATGGAAAATGTTAGTTGATAGAATTGGAAAAAAGGTGCAAATAGTGGGAGATGATTTGCTGGTTACAAATGTTAATCGCTTACAAAAGGCAATAAATCAAGGTGCTGCCAATTCTATTTTAATTAAGCTAAACCAGATTGGTTCACTTAGTGAAACGATTGATGCTATTAATATGGCAGATGCGGCAAACTGGACTGCGGTAGTTAGCCATAGAAGCGGAGAAACGGAAGACACAACCATTGCCGACCTGGCTGTGGGGATGGAAACGGGACAAATTAAAACTGGTTCTTTATGCAGAAGCGAGCGCATTGCCAAGTATAATCGCTTGATGGCAATTGAAAAAGAACTTGGAGATAAAGCAAAATTTTTAGGAAATGACGTTTTTTTTAATTTAAAATAATAAATCATGGTACCGGAACTTAAATTAAGTCAGGTAAGGAAAGTATATCCAAGGCGCGCCCACGATTCGCATAAGGGTATGAATGGGCGTGTAATGGTTATTGGGGGCTCTATTGACTACCATGGCGCGCCGGTTTTGAGCGGACTTGGAGCTTTACAGGGTGGAGCAGACTTGGTTTATTTGTTTGTGCCTGAGTGCAATTTTGATGTTACTCGCAGCAAATATCCGGACTTTATTGTTCGCTCGTTTCCGGGTAATTATTTGGATATGAAAGCCGTAAATTCGATTCTGGAATTTTCAAAAAAATGCGATGTGGTTTTAATGGGACCGGGAATTGGCGACCATGAAGAAAGTTTTGAAGCCATGCTGGAATTAACTAAGCGCTTTGATATCCCTACTGTTTTGGATAGCCAGGCGATTCAAGTTTTTCAAAAAATTAAAGAAATTCCACTTTCGCAAAAAATAGTCATCACTCCACATCATAATGAATTCGAACATCTGACTGGCAAAGACATTAAAATTGCGGGCTCTTTATCTGGGAAAATAGTATTGGTTAGAACAATTGCCACTGATTTACGCATAAATATTTTGTTAAAAGGTCCTCAAGATCTGGTGGCGAGTGAAGACGGTGAGATTTTTTCCAATAATACAGGCAATGCGGGCATGACAGTAGGTGGTAGCGGGGATGTTTTAAGTGGATACGTGGCTGGCTTAATTGCTCAAGGAGCTGCGCCTTTTGCGGCATGTCAGGCTGCCGCTTATCTGTTTGGAAAAACCGGGGATCATCTATTTAAGTCTAAAGGATACTGCTACACCGCGACTGATTTGGCGAGCGAGTTACCATATGTAATTCGTGAGAATATTTTTTAATAGCGGCTGGTTTAAGCTTCAACTATTTTCATGCGAAAAATCATCAAGAAAAATTTGCCTGTTTTTCAGTTTCATTTGCTTCAGAAATTTTCTGATGATGTTGAGCATGCAATTACATCTAAAATTGGGGGCGCAAGCAAAGGCCCTTTTGCAAGTTTAAATCTTAATTTTACAGTTGGAGATAAGGCAGAAGATGTGGTCAAAAATCGTGAGATTTTGTGCACAGCACTTGGGCTTGAAAAGCAAAATGTAATTGGCGCAAATCAGACTCACAGCAAAAATATTTTAGTGGTTGATGAAAAATTTGTGCAGTTTCAGGCTCAAAATGAAGAAGTTGATAATATTGATGGTTTTGTCACTGCGCTTAAAGAGATCGGATTACTAATTAAAGTTGCCGATTGTCAGGCAATACTAATATTTGATCCGGTAAAAAAAGTGATTGCGGCTGTGCATGCAGGCTGGAAAGGACAAGTACAAGACATTAGCGGGGAAGCAATCAAAATTATGGTGAATGATTTTGGTTCTCGCCCAGAAAATATTTTGGTGGGAATTTCGCCTTCTCTTGGGCCTTGCTGCGCGTTTTTTTCTGATCCTGCAAAAGAATTACCACCGACTTTTGCGCCGTTTATTTTGAATGAAGACCGCGTAGATTTGTGGAGTTATAGTTTGTGGCAACTTGAGCAACATGGTATTTTGCCGGAAAATATTGAACTTGCCCGCGTATGTAGTTTTTGTGGAGGAGGAGAGAAATTTTTTTCATTTAGAAGAGATCGCGGAATAACCGGCCGCTTTGGGGCGTTGATATTTTTAAAATAGAATGTGCACATGCACGGATTATTTTTTGAGAGGCAGATACTCGGACTGTTTTCCAGAAACCCACTTCTCCATCTCACGCCAATCCACACGGCGCCTTTTCATTATCTGGCTGCGCTTTTTAAGCATTTTAGGCAGCTGTTTTAGCATTTGCCAAAATGACTTATACAGATATGGTTCACGCAAAGTCATATACCCAAACATTAAAAATTCTTTCCAAACAATCGGCAAAAAATCATGAATTGCATTGGGCCAAAGTTCGTTTTTTATCTGCATTAACCGTTGATTTTTGTATGAATAATGCTTTTGAAAAGCGTTTAATTTTGTGCGATTTTTGGCAACTTGAATGGTTGTAAATCTTTCTAAAACGCCAGTTCCGCGACCATGAAAAGCGTGCGCAGTGGGCAGATAAAAACAGGTCCAGCCAAGCAGATGAAAACGCCAAGAAATGTCTACGTCTTCTTTGTACATAAAAAAATCGTTGTCCAAA
>CAZOQT010000018.1:19481-21487 GCA_964582265.1 uncultured Candidatus Peribacteria bacterium | reverse complement strand
CAAATACGGACGTGGCAAGTTCTGGTGCGGCTATTGCTACTGGAGTGCAAATTAAAACAATGAAAATTTCTGACGTTGAGGGCGTTAAAAAAATTCCAAATGTAAATGACAGTTATGGCGCAAATTTTGCTCAGGAAAAAGTTGTTTATGAGGACAAGTCCAGAAGTAGCATGATTTACGGAACCATGCCGAGTCTTTTAAAGATTGATCAAAGTGAGGTTGAAAAAGGTAGGTTTTTTACTGAGAGTGAAAATGATAGTTTGGCAAGAGTGGCTGTACTTGGAACGTCAATTAAGCAAGATCTGTTTGGTAATGCTGATCCAATTGGGAAAATTATTAGGGTAAAAAACCTCAATTTTAAGGTGATAGGAGTTATGGAGCCACGTGGAGCTGTATTTTTTCAGAACTATGATGAATATGTTTATATACCAATAAAAACTGCACAAAAATTGTTGCTTGGCATAGATTACATGTCTTTTTTTGTGGTTCAACTTAAAAACCCCGCCAAGACGCTTGAAACTTCTGATGATATTAGACGCTTCTTACGCAAAGAGCATGGGATCAAAGGCAATGATTTGAAAAAAGATGATTTTAATGTCCAGACATCACAGGAAACTATGGATATAATAAATGTTGTCTTTGGCGCTGTTTCATTGTTATTTGGAGCAATTGCGTCCATTTCTTTGATTGTAGGTGGCGTTGGAATAATGAATATTATGTACGTTAGCGTAACCGAAAGAATTGCTGAAATTGGATTAAGGAAGGCAGTAGGGGCGCGCCGACGTGATATTTTGTTGCAATTTTTAATTGAGGCACTTACGATCACTTTGCTTGGAGGATTGTTGGGAATTATATTTGGTGCTTTATTAAGCTTTTTGATTAACTTTATCGCAGGGCAGGCTGGGGTTAATTTAAAAATGGGAGTTTCAGTCTCATCATTTTTATTGGGATTTTTTGTAACTTTAGGTTTTGGAATTGTGTTTGGAGTTGGGCCTGCTAAAAAAGCTGCTGAACTGCAGCCGATTGAAGCTTTAAGAGCTGATAAATAGATCCAACCTACTTCCGCTTTAATTTATCAATTAAAAAGAATATTGGAAACTTGATTGTGGCGTTATAGATGCGTTTAATACGACGTGGTTCGATAATTAGTCTAAATAGCCACTCTAGTCCAGTTTTGCGCATTAAATATGGTGCGCGCTTTTTAATTCCAGCAATAAAATCGAATGCGCCGCCTATACCCATTGCTAGTTTTAATTTTGGCATGCTTTTTATATTTCTGGCTATCCACATTTCTTGTTTTGGCGCTCCAAAAGCCACAAACAAAATTTGAGCATCGCTGTTATTAATTTTCTTGATGATTTCCGACTCTTCTGCGGGGGAAGGGGAGCCGCTTAATGTTCCCACAATATTTATTTGTGAATACTTGCTCTTTAGTTTAGATTTTACTTTTTCGGCAACACCCGGGGCGGCTCCAAGTAAAAATATTTTTGTACCCTTTGGTACAAAATGGCATATCGCCTGAAGAAGATCTGTCCCAGTTACACGTTCTGGTAAAGCCCTTTTTGTAAATTTAGATGCAAAAATAATTCCAATTCCATCAGGAATATTTAAATTTGTTTTTGCATTTAGAATTTGCTTAAACTCTGGATTTTTTCTTGCCTCCAATAGCATTTCCGGGTTTGGGGTCGCAATAAAAAAAACTCCTTTGTTTTGTTGCGGTGGATTTTTGGGCAATGAATTAACTGTCTGAAGCGCATTCAATGATATTTGTAAGGCTTCTTTACTTGTTACACAATCAAATGCGACATCTAAAATTTTAATTCTTTCTGGTGATTTTGGGTTCATATTTTTTTGCTATCAAACAGATATTATTGCTTTTACCCAGTTTTACTTTTTTTCCACCTTTTACGGCAAAGATTTCCATTATTTCCAATTCAGCTTTTTGTACTATTTTCTGGAGCTCTGTTGGTAAAAAGGCATGATAATACCTTGGTATTTTCTCTTTA
>CAZOQT010000018.1:0-19471 GCA_964582265.1 uncultured Candidatus Peribacteria bacterium | reverse complement strand
CAGGGGACAAATAGATCGTTGAAGCGATAATATCCTAAGGTAAAAAGCCATTTCAATCCTGCTTTTATAATCGATTTAATGTAACGCTTTTGCCATAGGTTCCAAACGGTTATTATTATAATACCGTCTTTTTTTAGTACTCGCTTCATCTCTTTTAATGCTTGTACTTGCAATTTTGGACTTGGAATGTGATGAAACGCAGCTATATTAAAAATCAGATCAGTTGAATTGTTTTTTTCTGGGATAGCTAGTTGATCCCCGAGTATAAATTTGTGATTAGGGTGAAGTGTTTTGGCTTTTTCGATTAGATTTTCACTATTGTCTACTCCTAGATAGTGGTACTTGGTTTTTTTTTTGTTGTATTTGTTTTCTTCAAGAAAGTTTATTAGACGGCCATTTCCACAGCCCAAATCAATCATTCTGCAATTCGGAAATAGGTATTTTGAAAAAAATGCGAATTCCTCCCAGTTTGCGTGTCTGGAGTCAGAAAATTCGTTTGCAATTAAGTTGTAAGTTGCTTTTACCTTATTTAGAAGCTTTTTTTCTTTATTTTCTCTCATTTTTTCGTATAATGTGCGAGCAATATTGTTTTATTTAGGGCCAAAATTCCCTGATCAAGTATACATTTATTTATAAAAAAGAAAACGTGACTGAAGGTTTAAAACAATTAGTTAAAGAAGCTTATCGTTTAAAAGTGAAGGATTACAAGCATTTGCATGAGCTTAAGAGCAAGTTTTCTATCCACCATGGCAAAAGTTTTCCTGCGAATTCAGAACTTATTGAGGTGTACAGAGAGCTTGTAAAATTGGGCGAACTTCCTGATGATCAAAAATTCTTAAAATTTTTGCGAAAAAGGGGAGTTAGATCTCTTTCTGGAATTGCTTCTATTACAGTTATAACCAAAGCTTATCCTTGTCCTGGGCGTTGCATTTTTTGCCCAACCGAGCCGGAAATGCCAAAAAGCTATCTTTCCAATGAGCCGGCAATTATGAGGGCGATTTTGAATGACTTTGATTCTTATAAGCAAACTTTAAACCGCCTTAAGAGTCTGGATAAAACAGGTCATAAGACGGATAAGCTTGATGTGATTGTTTCAGGTGGTACATTTTCATTTTATCCGCATCGATATCAAACAGAATTTACACGTGGAATTTTTAACGCGCTTAACACATATTCAGGTGATTCTGGCTCCGTGCAAAAAAAATCGCGTAGTTTAGCGCAGGCACAAAAGATAAATGAAACCGCAGAACATAGATGTATTGGGCTTTCTTTTGAAACAAGGCCAGATCACATTACAGAAAAAGAGCTAATTAGATTGCGTAATTTGGGATGCACAAAAATTGAAATTGGGGTGCAAAGTTTGAATGATAAAGTCCTGGAATTGAATAAGCGTGATCACGGTATTGCAGAAACTAAACGCGCAATCCAGCTCATGCGTGACAGCGCCTATAAAATCAATTGTCATATGATGCCTAATCTTTATGGCAGCACGCCAGAAATTGATTATGAAGACATGGTGGAAATTTTTAAAAATCCCGCTTATAGACCAGATTGGATGAAGATTTATCCAACAATGGTTGTGCCCTGGTCACAACTGGAAAAGATCCACAAAGAAGGCAAACATAAGCCTTATTCTGATTCTGAGTTGGTAGAGTTGATGATCAAAATTTCACAAGTGATTCCCGAATATTGTCGTGTAACCAGGATGTATCGAGATATTCCTGCACCTACTATTTTGGGTGGTTCAAAAATGTCTAATTTGCGCCAATTTGTGGAGGAAGAAATGAAGAAAAGGGGACTACAATGCCGCTGTATTCGCTGCAGAGAAATCAAAAATGAGCAGGTCAATTTTGATGACTTAACTCTAAATATTAAGCCAATGGAGGCTTCTAATGGTCAAGAATTTTTCATTAGCTACGATGATGTGAAGAAAGATAAAATATGCGCATTATTAAGATTGCGTTTTTCTTCCTATAGCTTGAACGGTAAAAAACATTTTATTAAAGAGCTCGAAGGTGCTGCGCTTGTGCGTGAGGTTCATACATATGGCGAGCAGGTCGAAATTTCTCGTCGAGAAAACAAAGCCTCTCAACACATTGGCTTGGGTAGACGAATGATGATGCAGGCTGAAGAGGTTAGTAAAAAAAACGGTTATAAAAAATTGGCTGTAATCAGTGGAATTGGAGTTCGCGAATATTACAGGAAATTAGGATATGAGTTAGAGGGTACCTATATGGTGAAGCATCTATAGTGAGTCTGGGTTTAGCCTTTCTTTTCTTGTTTTTCCATTTCTTTGAGTGACTGGTCAATCTTGCTGGCATCTTTGTCTGTAATAGACGCAATTTCTTTTTTGGCCCCATCATAAATTGCAATGCCAACGGCTTCGCCACCCTTCAGCGTCCATCGTTCATATCCATCTACGCCTTTACGTCTAATTTCGAATGTGACTGGAACATTCACTGTCCTTAAAATTGTGAATAATTCTTCTTCAGTTAGATCGCTTAATTGGTTAATTGTTTTTCCATATTTGCTTAATTCTTTTTGAATTGCGGTC
Source organism: uncultured Candidatus Peribacteria bacterium (assembly GCA_964582265.1). Taxonomy (GTDB): domain Bacteria; phylum Patescibacteriota; class Gracilibacteria; order UBA1369; family UBA1369; genus JBAZYK01. The sequence goes on along the minus strand of CAZOQT010000018.1, from coordinate 16,917 downwards.
TGACTTGTTAAATCGGCAGGCTTAAATTCCGACAAAGATTTTCCTGTTCTTTTAGCCATTTCGTCTTGAACTTTATAGGCGTTTCTTATTAATTGAATAATTTCAATAATATCTTTGCCCATCCAAATAATTAATCCTAGGGCTATAACATCGTCCAATACGCCGATTACTGTGGCATCATCCGCAATCATACCTGCCGCTACTGCGCCACGCACTCCAAGAGAGGCCATGATATTCTTAAAGCTGGCTCTGGCTGCAAAGCTCATGATGCGTTTTAGAAAAGCACTTTCAATTTTCTTTTCAAAAGCTTTTTCAAGGCCTGCATAACCCATTTTTTCTGCAGCCTTCACTGCTACTTTTTTCAAGACTCCTTCTTTTAAGCTTGAAAAGGCCATTTTGGAAACAGTTTTAATTTCCTGTGCTTCTAAAATATTTCCTAAGCGATCCGAAACGGCGTGGCTTGCTGGTATAACATCCAAAAAGCTCTCAACTAATTTACTTATTGGTTCGCTAAAGCCCATTGTTACAGCGATTCCACCCATAATGTCTAAAATTGTCCTTTTCATTGGGTGCTCTTGTAATTTAGATCCGACTTTCCAATCTGTTAGTTTCATCCCAGCGTAAAATGTACCAAGGGTGGTGGTTATTTCAGCTATTGTTTTTCTTTTATCGGTTGCGCTATATAGTTCATAAAAAATCCAAACCGCGCTTGCTGTTCCAAATATTTTTTCAAAAACACCAAAATATTGCATGTATTTTGCTTCCTTTGCCAGTTTTTGAAAATCAACACTTATGCCTTTTTTGCTTAATTCTTCTGCAAATTTCGCACGAATCTCTTCCATTGTTGATGGTTTTGAAAGATCCGTCGGTTTTATTTTTTCGCCATTTACAGTGTATTCATGAACCCCTGTATGTGGGTCGACTTTTACATCTTGTACCGTTACATGTGCGACAGTTTTTTCGTAAATTAGCTTTTTAATGGCTTCTTCTCTAGATATCCCCGAGGTCATTTTCGCATTAATTTCACCCTCTTTTAGCGTAAATTCCTGTTCCTGGAATTTATATGTATGTGCATCACCTTTTGTTTTTATTTCTATAGGCTTTAAAAGTTTCTCTTCGAATAATGCTTTAAGGGCGTCTTGTTCTTGCAAATTGCCGTTTAGCATTTTTGCTTTAATATCTCCATCTGGAATTTCGACTTGGGAACCACGGTATCTGTATGTATCTGTTGTTCCAGAAACTTTGGTGACAATTTCATACTTGGTTTTGCAAATTGCTTCTTTGGCTTCTTTTATAGTTTCCCTTTCCCACAGGTCCTGAGGAGTAACCTTATCGAGGGGTTTTTGTGATCTTATTTCATTTATTTTTGCCTCTAGTTCAGCGTTTGTGATTGGTATTTCATCGCCTTTGAATTGATAATTTCCCGGTTTGCCCTTGATCTCTGTAATTTCTTCATTCGTAGATTTTATATACCTATCCATAATGTCTGTTGCTTGCTTTATATTTCCATCGCCTTCTGCTCGTAAAGTGATTTTTTCGTATTTTTTACCCAGGGAAGTTGCTTCTTTTAATTTAAGGTCTTGAAGTTCATTGAATGTATCTACAAAATTTTTCAAGTGCTCTTTTTGCAATGCTAAAACTCTTTCTTTGCTGCTTAATGCTCGTGCGTACCATTTTTCTGGATATATAAGTGATTTTGTTTGGGCAGAGTACATTAACTCATATTCCTTTGCAATTTTTGCATGAAAGGCTGCTTTTTCTTCTAATGCTTGAATTACAAGATCTGGTTTTCTTATTGAAAGTGCCCTGGCATTAAATCCAATATCTTTTGCGCCTCTGTACATATATTGCGCGGCTCTTGCATGTATTTTAATTGCTTCAACTGGGAAAATTGCGCCTTTACCTGCACCTTCTATCATGCCAACCATGCTTGGTAATATGCCTCTTGTTCCGTTGGCTGTTTTTGCTGTTAATGCTCCCCATCCTGCACCAATAATAATAAATGGTGAGGCATTATATAAATATGTTTTTACACTGTCGCCCCATTTAACCGTTGGCCTAAATACAGATTCAGTTAAGGTTACTGCTGTGTCAAAAAGTGTTTTTACGCTTGTAAAAGTAATAAATTTGTAACCATTCCATAGCAAAACCTTTCCTGCGCCTAAAACAACAGTCAATCCGCTGTTTGTAGCTGCTGTAATAAATTCGCCCATATAATTTATTGGATGAGCCAGAATTTCTGTCATGGACATTTTCTCTGACTTACTCAAAAATTCCTGAAGCGGTTTGGCATTTTTTGCCACTGCATTAAATTCATTCATTGTTTCTTGGCTGACTGCTGCGATACTTCCCGTGGCATAGTCTGCCACATCTGCTGCACTTGGTTCTTTTTTGTCTTTTGATTTTGTTGGTACTGATTTTATTTCGACTCCTTCAAGTGCGGCTAAAACTTCTGCAATTTTGCTGGAATTTGTTAATTTTCCTGCATCTATCAAGCTTTTTATTTCTGAGTCCTTAGATTTTAAATAATCTTTGAGTATTTTGGTTTGTTCTTTGATCTCTGGACTGCCTTCCATAATGCCAGATACTAGTCCGAGTCCCGTGAATCTATTTAGCAATTCTTTACCCCAGTCTGCTACATCGCGCAAACTAGATGTAAAGTCACTGTATTTTACATCTGCGATTGCTTCTACTGCTAACGTGCTGATTTTCTTATCTGTCTTTTTAGAAATTTTTTCTGCAATATCTTTGTATTTTTCCCAATTAGGATCCGCAGCTTCTAATAAAGAACTAAAGGCCTTTATATATTGCCCGTTTGAGATTAATTCCTTAAATCTATCCAATTTAGCACCTGAAAGCAATTTGTTATCTCTAATCCACGAGAAAGTATCTTTTCCCAAAATGCCCCCCAGGGCTAATCCTGATATAGTAAAACCACCTGCTGCTAGTAATTTTTCTTTTGTATCATTTTCTTTATTCAGCATTTCGTAGGCGCAATATCCTGCCATAAGTGCAGCAACACCGGCTAGTGCAGCGCTTCCTGGATTTTTTTTGGCCCAGTTTGCTGCTTTTTCATACCATGGTGCATCTTCTTTGTAGTCTTTTTTTGATGATTTTTCGCTAATAGATCCTATGCTGTTTTTTGCCTTCAATGCTTCCTGATATGCTTGTTTTACCTTTTCGATAAATGTTTGCCATTTGAAGCTATCAAGCTCATCATCTTGCCCTGTTGGTTGTGCAGCAATTTCTTTATAAAGTTTTGAATTTTGTAGCGAGGCGATTTGCTGAAGCTTATCTAGTGCTTTCTTTTCTGTTGAGTTTTCAATTTTTGCTTTTATATTGGCTGAAATATCTTTTAAATCTGATAAATTTTTTACTTTATCTGGTTTTAAACCAGCCTCAAATAGTTTTGCAAAGAGAGGATAGCCAACTATCTTTAAAGATCTAATCGCCGATAATTGTTCACGTACTTCTTTGTTTGGATCTATGTTACTTATTTCATGGTCTACTGATTCTTCTGGTGTTTCATTTGTTTCTGGAGGTTTTTGTTCAGTTATTTTTTTTGCCAAAAAACTACGTTCAACTTCTGAAGCTTGTCTCGCTAAACTTGCTTTGACTTGCTTAGGCTTAGTTTCTTTGTCAATTTTCTTATTTTCAATTTCTTGATTTTCAGCAGGCTGAGCTTTTGGATTTTTTCCTTCTCCACTCATATTTTTTGTTTGTTTAAAATCTTTATATTATACCAAAAAAATGGCTTTTTTAAAAGGCTGGAGGTCGTTTTTGGTGATTTTTTGCTTTTATTTTGTTCTCAGTTGAAAATTTCAGTCTAAAATAGTATAATTATATAATATATTTATTAAATTGCAATGGCGCTAAATATCGCACCTGAATTAGGATTCTCCAGGATGGAAGCTTTGACTGGTTATAATTTTGACTTAAAAATGTCGCCAGCAAATTTGTCTCGAATGAAATCGCAAGTCGGTGATTTGCATAAAATTTGGAGCAATAGGGAAGCTGCACAGATTAATACTGATCATGCTCGGGCGATTGCTTATCAGATAATGGCAGATTCTTATGATAAAGTTAATCCTGCGCGTATTAAAAGTAACATTTACGTTAGTGAAAATGAGCGGCTGGTTATTTTGGATGTAATTGCGTCATCTGCTAAGGAAGGGAGACAGAGAAGATTAATTGAAAGTGGTAAAAACAGAATTAGCTTGATCGATAAAAATGTAAGATCATCTTTGCCAGAAATTATATTTAGACAGTCGGTTTTTACGAAGCATTATAGTAAATGGAAGTTAGAATATAAAGAAAGGGCAATAGGCGATCAAACATTCTTAAAAGAATATCCTGATTTGGAATCCTATGTTTTGGCAAAAGGTGTAGAATTTATTGATGAGTTGGAGAATCAAGTTGTGGCTGGGCATGTGACTGGGCTTTCTGCTGTGAATGACGTCGAAGATGAGCAAGCTCGCTTAAAGGAGCAAGATAGGATAGCCACTATTGTTAATAAATTTTATCATGACCATCAGGAAGAGCTTATGCAGATTGCAATTTTGGATAATTCTCTAGTGTCAAAGCAAAAAAGTGATGTTTTGTATAAACAATTTAAGGTAGCACTAAAGTGTAATTCAAAATATGATAATGAAATTCATGACCTTTTGTATGATTTGTCAGAATTGGCCATTTCAACCATGGCAACAAAGGTCAAGTATCAGTCCCTGAATGGAACTTTGTCTATGATGGCTGATAGTGGTTTAAACGATGATGATTGGGAAGCTGTTATCTCAAAGAAAACGGAAGATTTGGCTAAATACACAGAGGCAAGTCTTCAAGAGGCCAGCAATTTTGAGGTTTCTGATGTTGATAGTAGACCTAAACTTAATACACTTGAAGATGTTCAGGATTTTGCTGGAGTTAAAATAATTGGAGGTAATGAAATTGATGGTTTTACTGCTGTGTATCCTCACAGTTCTGTTATTGCAAAATTTAAAATTGTTAAAGATGCGGGTGCCAAAAATTATGAAAATGCAGACTTTGTTATTGAAAATAAATTTGTTGATAACGGAAAAGGGGATTCGCTTACTGTTAAAGCTGACGGGTTAAGATTAACTTTTAATCAGGTATATCTAGATTACCTTTTTAACCGTGGTGTTTTGAATGATGCACCAATAACTGAACATTCCGGAAATAAATTTTTGCATGACGGTGATATGTTGCAATTTGCAGAGAAACTTTTTAATAAAGAGCTTGGAAAGGTGGCGATTGTAGGGGAGCGCCGAGATACTTTTAAAAGGCTCTTGATTTTGTTATTGGCAGATGATGGTAATACTGAATTTGGCAATTTGTCTCCAATGAGTCGTAGGGTTGAGTTGGTTAAGAGATTATTTAACCAGACAACAACTAATTATCCGGAGCAAATCAGACAAGTTTTGAAAGATCCGAATGCAAAGGAAAAGTTTGTTAACTTATCTGGTTTGTTAAGAAGTATCGGGTATATGGAACCATCTAAAGTGTAAAAATAACTGGGGGAGTGCAAACAATTAGTCCTTTTGACACTTGCTTTATTTTGCACAATGTTTCTTGTACAAATAAACTTCGGTTTGGGCCCTGGTTGAGCTGATTATGTGCTTTTTTATGTCTGCTTTAAGCCAATATCTCAAAATCTTCGTTTATAGGCGTTTTTGCCTCTTTTGGGTGTTTCTATACCTCTTACATGCTATAATTCTAACGATTTTTCTTAATTATGATGGTTAATTCAGTTTTTAATAAAATTCATAGGTTTATCTTTAAATTTTTAGAAAATAGTCAACTATTCCCATTTTATGCTCGTAAACAGATTTTTGGTGTTAAATATTCTGTTTTGCTTAAAAATAAATCTGCGGAATTTAAAAAGTTATCACTAATTTTGCCAATTCCTTTAGAAAATAATTATCAGAAATTAAAATCTGAAATTAAATTTGTACCAAATTGTGATGGTATTTTTGATGAAAAAATGTATAAAAACAAATACACAATTTGGCAAGTTGGCTTGAATGCAAATGAGACAAAAAATTTTACTCAGGAATTCGAAGTCTTGGTCTCCCCTGCCTCACCTATTTTACACAAAAGCGAAGTGTCAAATTTTGGCTTACAGGATTATAAAAACAACGATCTAAATGTATTCTGCGCTGCTAATAATTTTGTTTCTGGTGAAGATCCCCAAATCAAAAAAATGGCTTTAGAGATTGTAGGAAGCGAGAAGAATGTATTAATTATCGCAAAAAAAATTAATGATTTTGTGATTTCTTATTTGGAATACAAAAACCCGATTTTGGATCTTTATACCTATAAAGAGGCCTTAGATAAGCGCCAGGTTGACTGTGGAGGGTTTGATACGTTTTTTGTATCACTTTGTCTGGCGGTGGGTATTCCAGCTCGCGTGGTATGCGGATTTTTGGCTGGATATGGCTTAAATCACATGCATGCTTGGGCGGAGTTTATGTTGCCAAGTGGTGAGTGGATTCCGGTTGATCCATCTATGGAGCAGCTCTTTTCTCTGCGAAAAACTAAAAAATCTGGAAGGTTTGGGTATGTGGGAAGTGATCGTGTTATTTTTTCTTATGGATGTGATATTCCGGTGGTCGTTGATGGTGCGGTTGTTAAACTCCCTATTTTGCAAAACCCAGTGGTTTTGCCAGGAATAAGACCTGATGACATTGAAATGGAGATTGAATTTGTAACTAAAATAAAAAAATGAGCAAACCAATATTTACTGCATTATCGCCAAATACAGAAAGGGATGATGTATGGTTGGCTATAAAAACCATAATTAAGCCTTGGAATTGGAAAGATGGAAATGCTTCTAATGTCTTAAAAGGCCAATTTGCGCAATGGCTAGGTATAAAAAATCTGGTTTTTTTTGAAAGTGGACGGACTGCTTTATTTGCCCTTTTGAAAGCGCTTAACCTTAATAATACAGATGAAGTTTTGCTTCAGTCATATACTTGTATTGCTGTACCTGAACCGGTTTTGTGGATTGGTGCTCGGCCCATTTATGTTGATACAGACAAGGAAAGTTTTACAATGAATTGCGATGATTTAAAGAAAAAAATTACAAAAAACAGCAAAGTATTAATTATTCAGCATACATTTGGGCATGCAGCTAACTTGGACGCACTTTTGAAAATTGCAAAAGAAAATAATTTATTTGTCATTGAGGATTGTGCGCATGCCTTGGGTAGTACCTATGCAGGTAAAAAGTTAGGTACTTTTGGTGATGCAAGCTTTTTTAGTTTTGGTAGAGATAAAGTAATTTCTTCGGTTTTTGGTTCTGTGATCGCAATAAAGGATGATGAAGTTGCAAAAAAAGTTAAAACTTTTTGGGAGAGTTGTCCACTCCCCTCTGCTGGTTGGATTTTTCAACAACTGATTCATCCTGTTTTGATGAGTTTTATTAAATTTACTTATCCAATTGGTTTGGGGAAAATATTGCAGTATTTGTTTTTGCGTTTAGGAGTTTTATCTAAAGCTGTTTATAAAGAAGAGCGTCTTGGGTTAAGGCCGCCATTTATTTTTAAAAAATTCCCAAATGCATTGGCGGAATTGGCTTTAAATCAGTTTAATAAATTGGATAAATTCAATCAACACCGTAGAGGGTTGGCAGCAATTTATAAACAGGGTCTGCCAGAAATTGCTTCTCAAAGTGAGTTAAATCATTCGCATTCAATATATCTTAGGTATACAATTCGCATGTTGCATGCACATAAGTTACTTAGGGTTGCAGCAAAAAGTAATATATATTTGGGTGACTGGTATACTACAGGGTTAGCGCCAGTTGGGGCAGATTACATCAAAATGAAATATGATCCTACATCCTGTCCAAATGCGGAAAAATTAGCAACTGAGACGTTAAATTTGCCGACGAATATTCAAACAAGCCAGGCTGATGCCGAAAAAATTATTTCCTTTGTGAAGAACTATGTCATTTCAAATCAGAATAATTGAATCTAAGACTATCTGGGAAAATTTTTTATCTAAAGTAAAACCTCAAACCTTTTTGCATTCCTGGTCGTGGGGCCAATTTAATCAAGAGATGGGAATGAAAATATTTAGGTTTGGTATTTTTGATGGTGAGAATTTTATTGGAGCTGCACTAATTTTAAAAATAGTTGCTAGGCGTGGATCTTTCCTCTTTTGCCCGCATGGACCAATTTTTGCTGATGGTACTGATATTAAAGCATCAATTGATAGTTTGCTGTGCCATCTTAAGGAATTGGCAAAGTCTGAGAATTGCGCTTTTATTAGGTTTAGTCCACTGCAAAAAGATACTACTGAAAATGATAAGTTGTTTTTGGATTTAGGTTTTAGGCAAGCGCCAATACATATGCAGCATCCAGAGCTTGCTTGGATTTTGAACGTAAATAAATCTGAAGAAGAGCTGATTAAAGAAATGAGAAAGACTACACGCTATTGCATAAGAAAGGCAGAAAAGGACGGTGTCGAAGTTTATTCCAGTAATAATCCTGATGACGTGGAGAAGTTTTGGCAAGTTTATAAAGAGACTGTGGATCGTCAAAATTTTACGCCATTTTCTAGAGATTATTTACGCAGAGAAATGGAAATTTTTGGGAAAAACAATGAAGCACTTTTCTTTTTTGCAACCTACAATAATGAGCTAGTAGCTACTGCATTGATTGTTTTTTATAATGGTTCTGCCTTTTATCATCATGGGGCTTCTACTCATAAATATCCTAAAATTACTGCTCCATATTTATTGCAATGGAAGATAATTCAAGAGGTTAAAAAAAGGGGTTTTGATCGTTATGATTTTTGGGGAGTCGTGCCGGAAGATAAAGTTAATCATCCTTGGGCTGGACTTTCTTTATTTAAGCGTGGCTTTGGGGGCGCAGAACATGCTTACGTACATGCCAAAGATTATGTAATATCTCTTAAATATTGGTTGAATTTTGCGGTTGAAACGATTAGGCGAAAAAAGCGTCGACTGTAATTGGGCTATGTCTTTTTCTAGTCATTTACAAAAACCTCTTCCAGCTCGCTGATTTTTTGTTTTAGCTTTGGATATTGCTCCAGCTTTGGATCTTGGCTGATGATGTTTTGAGCTGCTTCTCTGGCTAGATGAATCGTTTCTGAATCCGTTAAGGAAGCCATTTTAAGGTCAGGTATTCCACTTTGCCTTACCCCGTAAATTTCTCCTGGCCCACGCAGGCTTAAGTCGATTTTGGCAAGTTTAAAGCCGCTTGAATATTGAACCATTGCCTGCAGCCTTTGGCGGCTATCTTCGGACGAACTTTTGGTAAAAAGAAAACAATAGGATTGATGGCTCCCGCGGCCAACGCGACCTCTAAATTGATGTAGCTGGGACAGTCCAAAACGTTCTGACCCTTCAATTACCATGATCGAAGCATTGGGCACATCTATGCCCACTTCTATTACTGAAGTGGAAACTAAAACGTTAATTTTATTTAATGAAAATAAATTCATAACTTCCTCTTTGTCTTTTGCCTTCATTTTGCCATGCAGCAGGCCTAATTTTAGGTTTGGAAAGATGTGTTCCTGAAGATATTCAAATTCTTGTATGGCTGATTTAACCTCAAGTACATCCGATTCATCAATTAATGGGCATATAATAAAAGCCTGCCTCCCCTTTTGAATTTGATCTTCAATCCAGCGATAAGCGTCTGTTCTTTTATTTTCCGGGACGATCCTGGTTACGATTTGTTGCCTTCCCTTAGGCATTTCATCAATTATGGACAGATCCTGATCTCCGTAAATTGTCATTGCCAATGTTCGTGGAATTGGTGTTGCGGAAAGGCTAAGCAGATGTGGACTGTGATGAGTTTTTAGAATTTCTCTTTGTTTTACCCCAAACCGATGCTGTTCATCTATTATGGCAAGGCCAAGTTTTTTAAAGCCAATATTTTCTTGAATTAAAGCGTGTGTGCCAATAACTATGTCAACCGTACCAATTTGTAAATTGTGGCTAATTTCAGTTTTAAGCGAATCTGGTGTGCTCCCTGCTATAAATTGAATGTTGAAATTGTGATTTTTTAATAGTTTATAAATTGTCAGGTAATGTTGTTTTGCCAGAATTTCTGTAGGGGCCATGATTGCTACCTGATAACCTGCCTTTAAAGTATTCAAAGCAGCAATGGCTGCAACCACAGTTTTTCCGGATCCCACATCGCCCTGTAAAAGCCGTGACATGGGGTATGGTTTATTTAAGTCTTCAATAATTTCAGTTAAACTTCGTCTTTGAGCGGTTGTTAATTCATATGGTAATTCTTTTATAAAACCTTCAATTTCTTGGTTTAATATTATTTCCTTTTTTTCGTGATCGGCTATGTTTTGCCAATGCCATTTTTTTTGGAGAGCTTTTAATTGTAGCAAGAACAGCTCGTCAAAACTTAAGCGTTTTTTAGCTTTTTCTAGTTCTTTTTCATCATTTGGAAAGTGAACAATCTCAATTGCCTTGGAATAAGGCATTAAGTCGTAATTTTTAATTATTGCTTCTGGTAAGTACTCAGTAAACTGATTTTTCCACTCCTTTAGTAAAGGTTTGATTTTCTCGCGTAACCACTTTGAGGTAATGCCTTCCGTTTCATGATACACCGGGACTATTCTGCCGATATGGGTGAGTTCTTTTTTGACTGGCTCAAATGATGGGCTTTGTAATGAGATTTTCCCTAGAGAAAATTTTGCTTTTCCGGAAAGAACTACTTCCTGGCCGTTTTTTAAAATTCGCTGCAAATATGGCTGATTAAACCATACAACCTCCGCTGATCCTGTTTTATCGCTAATTCTTGCTTTTAAGAGGCTTTTCCCTGTTTTTGTTTTTCTGAAAAATATGTTACTAATTATCCCTTTTATATTGTTAATTTCATCAGTTCTTAGACTTGAAATTGATGTAAAAAAAGAGCGGTCCTCGTAAACCCTGGGAAAATATAAAAGGAGGTCCTTTACAGTTTCTATACCAAGCGACTGTAACCTAGATAGATGGTTTTTGGTGGTTCTGATCTGTGATGATAACTTGCTCTGGAGCGACATTTTGAGTTTTATTATCTACCAAATTTTGTTGTCGACGATGATTTAATTCGTGGAAAATACCCTGGATCCCTATGTTGTTACCCTGTTTGTCTTTCATTAAAACTGCAGATTCCTTTACTGGGACAGCATGCCCAGATTTATGACGATATTCAATATAAAAATTTTTCACATATCCTTTGCTGATAATTTCTGACATGTAAATTTGGCGCTGTTTTGGGTCAATAAAGTGCTTAATACCCATAGTGCCGATAATTTCATTTTGTTCGTATCCTAGCATCTCCGCGCCTGCCTTGTTTAGGTCAACCAGTTTACCTTCCATGGTTACTGTATACACTCCATCACTAATTTCCTGAAATAGGGTTTGGTATTTTAATTCGTGCTCATAGATTAATTTGTTTTTATGAGCAATTTCTCGTTTCAGATTTTCTTGATTTTGCATGATCGCTTTGGCTTCTGCTTTGGCGTGTGTCGACTCTATTTCCAAATTGGAAATAGTATTGGCAATGGTTTTTAGCAGGTTACCTGCGGCCTCCATTCTTTTTCTTGTAACTAGTGGCACTTGCAGATATAAATCCAGCATTTCATCTAAACTTATATGCATTAATTCTGCCTCTTTTTTGCAAAGTTCTATATTTGGATTGGTAAATCTGACTAATCCGCCTACAAAATAAGCTAATGCCCTCCCATTTACGGTTACTGGCACAATAAAAGTATAAACTTCTGCTTTCCTTTCAAATATTATGACCTCGCCACTTTGGATACTTTCATCAAGGGCAGCTAAATTTTTCTCATTCCAAATGGCTTTTATTTCTGGGTTTTTCTCGATTGTGCTCCATAATTTTGTTTTATTACTATGATCGGTGATTAGCTCATTGTTTAAATCGCGCAAAGACACTGGTATGCCTGCAGCATCCGAGAAGTTATCTTGGATTCTTTGTAATGTTCTAAGTGAGATTACGTCTGTAATTCTTAATTTACTCATAGCTAAGCTGCTACGGCTTTTATAAATTTGCGTTTTCCTGCCTGGATTATTGATTCAGTACTAAGGTCGATTTTGCAATTCGGGTCTGTATTTTTTTCATTATTAACCTTTACGCCACCCTGTGTAATTAGTCTTCTTGCGTCGCTTTTTGAAGCGCAGAGTTGGGTTTCTACAAGTAGGTCAACTAATCCGATTTCTTTTCTGGGAATATGAACTAGTTCGATTTCGTCGGGTAAACCTTTGTTACTAAAAATCTCAATAAACTCTTTCTCTGCCCCCAGTGCGTCATTCTTACTATGATAAATAGTAATTATCTCCTTTGCTAGTTCCAGCTTTAAATTTCGAGGATTTTCGCCATCTTGTAATCGTGATTTTATCTTAATTAGTTCGTCAGTAGTAAGGTCTGTAGCTAGTTCAAAATATCTTGTGATTAGCTCATCTGGAATAGACATGATCTTGCCGAACATTTCTTTTGGTGATTCATTTATACCAATGTAATTGCCTGTTGATTTTCCCATTTTTACTTTCCCATCTGTTCCTTCTAAAATTGGCACTGTGATTATGCTTTGAGGTTCCTGTCCATAAGCTTTTTGTAAAACGCGTCCAGCCAAAATATTGAATGTCTGATCTGTCCCGCCTAATTCAACATCAGCCTTGATCGCCACTGAATCGTATCCCTGCATGAGAGGATAAAAAAATTCATGAAGCGCTATTGGCGCGTTGCTTTTGATCCTTTCCTGAAACATGTCGCGCTCCAGCATTTGTGCAACAGTAAAATTAGAAGCTAGTTTTATTACATCGCTAAAATCTAATTTAGATAGCCAATCTGAATTCCACACGACTTTAATTTTGCTAACGTCTAGCATTTTTTTAACTTGATCCAGGTAGTGTTTTGCGTTTTTCTCCAATTCTTCTTGCGACTTTCCTTTTCTGGTTTCTTTTTTGCCGGTAGGATCCCCTATTTGGCCTGTAAAATTACCAAATAGCAAAGTTATATTATGCCCCAAATCCTGGAATTCTTTTAATTTTTTTACCACCACCATGTGTCCAATGTGGAGGTCGGCCCCAGTTGGGTCAATGCCAAGTTTTACGTTTAATTTTTTTCCGGAAAGCAATTTTTTTTCCAGTTCCGATTTTACAATTACTTCAACGGTTCCGTGGTTTAAAAGATGACTAATCTTTTGTAGGTCTGTTTTGTGCATGTTTTTGTGTAAAAATTCAGTATAATCTTAGGCTTAATTGGCTTTAAAAACAATAAAAAAGATCATGTGCTTTGAGGGTTTTGATAGCCTAATTTGCTCTTTGCAGTGCTTTTTTTCTGTTTTTTTGCTATTATCGGCCATGTATGAGTGACCAAAAGTATAAATTCAGGGCTGCGGAAGATGATTTGGTTCTGCGTTTAGACAAGCTTTTAACGCAAAAGTTTAGTCAATTCACTAGGCAATATTTGCAAAAACTGCTTAAGGCTGGGTTGGTATTGCTTAATGGAAAGCCGGCAAAACCCAGTATTAGGCTGCAGCTTAATGACCTTGTGGAATTAACTGTTCCGCCGGCAAAAAGTTTAGAATTGGTAGAAAATGATCTACCGCTTGACGTTATTTTTGAAAACAAGGATTTGATGATCATAAATAAGCAGCCCGGTTTGGTTGTGCATCCTGGAATGGATGGTACGCATAGTGATGACAGTTTGGTTAATGCTGTTTTACATCATGCAAAGGGTAAGTTGAGTGGGATTGGTGGTGTATTGCGTCCTGGTATTGTGCATAGGCTTGATAAGGACACTTCTGGCGCCATCATAGTAGCGAAAAATGATAGTGCGCATAATGACTTAACGGATAAGTTGAAAAATCATGAAATAGAAAAGATTTATTATGCATTGTTGGTTGGTCATTTGGAGCCTAAAACTGGATCAATTGATGCGCCAATTGGTAGAAGTAGCGCGAATAGAAAAAAGATGGCGGTTGTGCCTTTGTCTCATGGACGAAAGGCATTAACGCGGTACGAAGTTTTGAATTACTATAAAACTCCATTTTTGGCTGCGCCGAACTGTACTTTGGTTAAAGTTGCGCTAGTGACTGGACGTACACATCAAATTAGAGTCCATTTTGCAAGTATTGGTTTTCCTTTGGTCGGAGATGCGCTATATGGTCGAGTTCGAGTTAATGAACTTTTTAAGGATAAATTTGGACTAGTTCGTCAGTTTTTGCATGCTAAAAAGCTAACTTTTAGTTTGCCGGGTACAAAAAAAAGAGTCGCATTTGATGCAACTCTTTATGACGATCTGAATGTGGTATTAAGAGCTTTAGAGCCCTATAAACAGTAATTTATTACGCTTTTATTTCGGTGATTTCTAAACAAGTATAGGTTTGTCTGTGACCTTTTGTTCTTGCGTAGCGCTTTTTAGCTGTGAACTTGTGGATAATGATTTTTTCTCCTTTTACGTTTTCAATAACCTTAGCTTCAACCTTTGCGCCTTTTACATATGGCTTACCAATTTTAGCATCTTCACCTTTTTCGTCAGAAACTAGTAGGACCTTATCAAAAACAAGGCTGCTACCTGCTTCATTTGGAAGTTTTTCGACTTCAATTTTTTCATTTGGAGTGACTTTGTATTGTCTTCCTCCGATTTCTACTACAGCAAACATAAGTTTTTTGGATAAATGTGCCCACGTAAGTTACTGAAAATCTGCAAAAAAATCAAGTTTTTTGTTATATTTTGGGCAAAATTGCACCTGTTTTAGCTATTTGGGGCATTATTGTAGGTGTTCATAGCCCTTTCCACACCTTCATTTATAGCTATTTCCAGCGCATTTGCCGCATTTTTTAACATATTTTCAAGTTCAACCTTTTCGTTTTGGTTAAATGAATCTAGTACAAATGACACTGTTTCTTGTGCTTTTGGACTGGTATTACCTCTGCTTTCAATTCCCAATCGCAGACGGGGGAAATTAATGCCTATTAGTCCTACAATCGATTTCATGCCGTTATGAGTGCCGGCAGTTCCTTTTTGCCTTAACCTAATGCTTCCAATTGGCAAATCAAGATCGTCGTATGCGACTATTATTTCGGTTGTTTGCATCTTGTAAAATTGCATGATTTTTTGTACCGCCTCTCCTGATAAATTCATAAAAGTGAGTGGTTTTACCAAAATTACTGGGGTTCCTTCAATAAGCCCTTTGCTAATAAGGGCGTTGAATTTCTTATCTTCTTTAAATTCTGTAAACTCATGCTTTTTTTGCATTGCATCTACCAGCATAAACCCCGCGTTATGCCTTGATTTTTCGTATTCCTTGCCTGGATTGCCGAGTCCAACAATCAGTTTCATGATGATTACAGCAATTTTTAATATTAGCGCATGCGGAAAGTCTTTCCAGCAATGCGGATTTTATCACCTGGTTGAGCACCTTGTTTTCTTAAGGAATGAAGAATGCCCATTTTATTTAAAAAATGAAAGATTCTTTCCATTCCTTCCGGGTTTTCAATATCGGTCAT
The DNA here is from genome assembly GCA_964582265.1 of uncultured Candidatus Peribacteria bacterium. Lineage (GTDB taxonomy): Bacteria > Patescibacteriota > Gracilibacteria > UBA1369 > UBA1369 > JBAZYK01. The sequence goes on along the minus strand of CAZOQT010000018.1, from coordinate 1,394 downwards.
TTTAACTACCTGCTCGATGCGGTCACCTTCTACGTCAAATATTTTGCGCACTTTTTGAGTTGCGGCCTCAAGCTTTTCTTTTCGATATTTTACCTGGAATTTTTTCTTTTCTAAATCTGGTCGGAAGACCTTTTCAATTGCTGCTGACTTAGTTTCTTGAGATTCTAAAATTTTAGCTTTCTTTTGTCTTACTTTAGAGATGGCTTTAAACATTGCATAGGCAAGTTCTTTTAGCCCTTCTCCTGTTAAGGCTGAAATTTGTAGAATTTTTCCCTTAAGTGCCGGGTGAGCTTTAAATAAAGCTTTTAAATCTTCGGTTATTGTTTTTTCATCTACCGCGTCAATTTTGTTGATTACCACAATTTGTTCCTTCTTGGCTAAATTTTCATCGTATGCTTTTAGTTCGTGATTTATGGCCTTAAAATCTTCTTTGGCAGATTCTCTGGTTGGATCAATAATATGTACTAGAATTTCTGCGCGAGAGACGTGTCTTAAAAATTCATGTCCAAGGCCTTTACCCTTATGTGCGCCCTCAATTAAGCCTGGGATATCCGCAACAACAAAAGAATCTTTGGACTTTTTGTCGAATTGGCTCATTTCTAGAACTCCTAAATTCGGAATTAGGGTTGTAAATGGGTATGCCGCGATTTTGGGCTTAGCTTTTGAAATTCTGGAAATCAATGTCGATTTTCCGGCTGATGGAAAGCCGATAATCCCTACATCTGCCACTAATTTTAATTCAAGTATGGCCTTTTTATGCTCTCCCTCCTCTCCGATCTCTGCAAATTCGGGTGCTTTATGGACGCTGCTTTTAAAGTGTGTATTGCCAAGTCCTCCTCTGCCACCCTTTGCCACGGTTGCTTTGCTGCCGTGCTTATTTAGGTCTGCGATGATTTCTTTAGTGGTTGCATCTTTAACTACTGTGCCAGCCGGAACAGATAAGATTAAATCATCCCCATCTTTTCCATGCATATTCTTTTTTTGGCCATTGCCACCTTCTTCTGCCTTATAAAGTTTTTTAGTATTGAATTCGCTTAAGGTATTTAAATTGGCATCAGCAACAAGGATAATGCTCCCGCCATGTCCCCCATCGCCACCATCTGGGCCGCCGCGGTCAACATATTTTTCACGTCGAAAGTGTACAGAACCATTTCCGCCTGTACCGGCGACAAATTCAACAGTTGTTAAATCACAAAAAATGCTCATGATTTGAGTATACATGAAAAATGCACACATGTCTTGCTATAATTGATAATTTACTCAAAGTGCATTTTAAAAAGCTTTGGGTGTTGACTTAATATTTGCATATCTTTAGTATGTCCTGCGTAAAATACTTGGTTGGGCGAGTGGCGGAACTGGCAGACGCGTGCGACTCAAAATCGCATTCCAGCAAT
>CAZOQT010000017.1:0-22011 GCA_964582265.1 uncultured Candidatus Peribacteria bacterium | reverse complement strand
TTTCAGAATTCTCCAAGCCCCAATCATCAGGCAAATCGCGCTTTTTTATGACTCCGCCGAGGAATCAATTCATTTACAATTGCCATAAATCTTTCAATAACCTGATTAATGTTTGGACGTCGGTCGCGATCACATGCAGTCATGGCGCAAATCAAGTCCGCAATTTGTGGATATGCAGCTAATTCGGTTTTAATTTGTTTTGCTAAATCTTCCTCTTCTGTGTAAATGTTGTTGCCAGGTTTCAAAAGTGACACTTTCTGTCTATGATTGTGCTTAATAAATTTTGCAGTAAGCACGTATAGAGTTGCTCCAAGTGAAAAAATATCGGTAGCAGGACTCTTCTCTTGAAAAGACTCATTTCTGTATTTGTAATAAAAGTGAGCATCGCAAAATTCCAATGTTACGCCTGTAAGCTGATCAGTATTTCTTGTGAAAAATTCCAAATCCGCGAGCTGAGCAGTGAGCTTACCAGCATTTATTGAAAGTAAAATATTCTCTGGCTTAATATCATTATGGGCAATCCCTGCATGATGCAGGGCGCGAACTCCATTTAAAATATTGGCAACTATCGAACAATACTCGTAAATATCGTCAATTCCTCCCCATTCATTTAAGGGAATAAAATGTTCTTTTTTGTTTCTAAGAGTTATTAACTTGTGATCTATTGCCAGAATCCTTTCCGATGCCACATTAGGATGCGCTGCCTCATCATAATAAACCCTGGGATCCATATGTATGGGTGTATCAGGATATTTGTACTGTAAATGTGGCCTACCTGCAACATTTCCATAATGCACAGAATGTCTTCTGCGATTATCTTGTCTTGGTGCGATGGTTTTTTCTGGCTTTTCGCATAAGAAAACTCTAACACCATTTTGATTCAAAACCTCTGCCAATCTAAGTCTAACTCTATCCCAACAATAATCTATGGTCCCTTTATCTATTTCATATCTGTCCATCTGCTTAAATTCATCAGCTTTATCTGGCAGATAAATAAAGTTTTTACACATGTGGGCAATATGTTGAGCTACATGCCTTATATCTTGGTCATTAATTTCGCCGTAGAATTTATATTTCAAAGTTTCAGGAGTCGCTGATGACCACCAATCCGCAACGGCGTAATCTTCTTTTCCGTAAGGAATATTTTTCGCGTTCATAGTTATTTAAACCCTTATTTGCAAATAGATTGGCGTATAACATACTATATGTTCTAAAAAAATCAAGTTCATGCTAAATATTAATTTATCGCTTTGATTTATAATCCTTTGTGTCTTAATTGATTTCTTATGACTCCTTGGTATTTTACCCCTGTTTTATTTAACATTGGACCTGTAGCCATTCACTGGTACGGCCTAATGTACGCATTAAGCTTTTTAATTGGTTATTTTTGGCTTCAAAAAAGCAAAATCGCGAAAAGGTTACCTTTAGATGAAGCGCAAAAAGATAATCTGCTGATCGCCATAATTTTAGGGGTTTTACTGGGTGGTCGCCTTGGGTATATTATCTTTTATAACTTGGCATATTACCTGCAAAATCCGGCAAAAGTTTTGGCAGTTTGGGAAGGTGGAATGTCTTTCCATGGTGGAATTTTAGGCGTGGCGCTGGGCTTTTGGATTTTTAGTAAAAAATATAAAGTTCGCTTTTTAGAATTAAGTGACGTGATAACTGCAATCGCTCCAATTGCTTTATTCTTAGGCCGAATTGGCAATTTCATTAATGGTGAACTTTATGGACGTGTTGCAGGTAGTTCTAATTTTGCGCAGAAAATTTGTCTACATTTTCCAACCGATCCAATAAATTGCCGCTATCCTTCTCAACTTTTTGAGTCATTTTTTGAAGGACTTGTTTTATTTGCGATTGTATATTTTGTTAGCCGCAAAACAAAAGAGACCGGCGTAACGACTTCCGTCTTTTTAACAGGTTATGGGGTTTTCCGATTTATAATAGAATTTTTCCGCGAACCTGACGCGCAAATCGGCTATATTTTAAAATATTTTACCGAGGGGCAAATATTGTCCGCGGTTATGATTTTGGCTGGTGGAATTTTGCTATATAAAATCAAAACTAAACGGCATAAAACTGCATAAAAAGTGGCTTTCCCAGTTTGACGAATAGTCTTTAGATTGATAAAGTTCTCTCGCTATTTAATTTTAGGCAAATGCCAACTCAAAAATCGAATCAAAAAAAGGAAACTCAAGAATCAAAAGGTACACTCGTCATAAAACAAAATCTGGCACAAATGTTAAAGGGCGGTGTGATTATGGATGTGGTAAACGCAGATCAGGCGCGCATTGCAGAAAAAGCCGGTGCAGTTGCAGTTATGGCTTTGGAGCGTGTACCTGCGGATATTCGCGCTCAGGGAGGTGTGGCACGAATGAGTGATCCTAAATTAATTAAAGAAATTCAGGCGGCAGTTTCTATTCCGGTAATGGCAAAAGTGCGTATTGGTCACGAAACAGAAGCGCAGGTGCTGGAAGCATTGGCAATCGACTTTATTGATGAAAGCGAAGTTTTAACCCCAGCAGATACCAGGCATGTAAATAAAGCAGCTTATAAGGTCCCATTTGTTTGCGGAGCAACAAATTTGGGTGAGGCTTTGCGCAGAATTAGTGAAGGTGCAGCCATGATTCGCACCAAAGGCGAGGCAGGGACGGGCGATGTTATAGAAGCGGTGCGCCATATGCGCATGATCTTAGGAGAAATTGCTTCTCTTAAAAAGATGTCTACTGCTGCAATGGCAAAATATGCACGTGAACAAAGAGTTTCTGTTGAATTGGTTAAAAAAGTTCGCGATTTAGGCAAGTTGCCAGTGGTGAATTTTGCTGCAGGCGGAATTGCGACCCCAGCAGATGCGGCTTTCTTGATGCAGATTGGGTCAGAAGGCGTGTTTGTAGGTTCAGGAATTTTTAAATCTAAAGATCCAGAAAAAAGGGCACGCGCAATCGTTTTGGCAACAATGAATTACAAAGATCCAGCGATGATTGCCAAGGTAAGTGAAGGCCTTGGAGAAGCCATGTTTGGAATACAGGCAGGTGATGTAGCGGTCAAAATGCAAGAGCGTGGGAAGAATTTATAAGCCAAAAATCCAATGGCAGGTAAACTCAAAAAAACAATTGGCATTTTGGCTTTTCAGGGAGATGTAATTGAACATCAACGCATTTTTGAAAAATTGGGATGTAAGGTATTTGAAGTAAGGTCCGTGGCTGATTTGGAGCAGGTTGAAGCATTAGTGATTCCCGGCGGAGAAAGTACAGTGATTGGTTTTTTTCTGGAACAGACTGGGTTGATGCAGGCAATTCGCGATAGGGTTTTGCATGATGATCCTAAACTTGCGCGCGCGCGCAACCTTGCAATTTGGGGAACGTGTGCGGGGGCAATTTTGCTGGCAAAAAACATCAAAGCTAATATTGTTCCACCGCACTTGGGCTTGATGGATATGACAATTAAGCGTAACGCTTATGGAAGCCAAATTGACAGTTTTCATACTGAAGTAGATATTCCCGATTTGAATATTCATGGCTTGAAAGCGGCCTTTATAAGAGCGCCAATTATTTTGGAGGTTGCTGAAGTTAGCACCAAAATTTTGGCAAAACATAAAGGTGAAATAGTCCTAGTACAACAAGGAAAACTGCTTGCATCCACTTTTCATCCAGAGCTAACAAAAGACACACGCCTGCACAAATATTTTTTGAGTTTGATTTAGTATAAAATAAAAAAACCGGCGATATCTTTTTTAGAATTACGCCGGCTTAAATTTTTATTTGCAAATTTGCAGATAATCTTTACTTCAAACTGCTATAATTTGTAGAAGCTTTGCTTGTGATGTGTGCAATTACTCTATATACAATTTCGGCCATTTCTCCGCGTGTTAACTGCTGATTAAAGGTTTTGATGGTAGTTGGAATTGCAAATACAGTTTCCAAGGCAAGAACGTAATTTTTATACCATGGAGTTGTTTCATTGTGACTCGAAACATTTAAAGCTAATACTACGATTTTGGCTGCTTCAACAAAGTTAATATTTTGTTCTGGTTTAAATGTTCCGTCGTCATATCCTTTAACAATTCCTTTAACTTTTGCGTAACAGACATAATCCAAATACCAGGTTGGAGGTTCGTTACCTACTGCCGGCTTAACATCACTAAATACAACGCCATTTTGAGCCTTAAAATTATCGTTAATGCAACTGTCTACTTTTGCTTTGTCATTCATGGCTCCCACTACTATTTTTGTAAATTCGGCGCGATTTATTTTGTTGTCTGGTTTAAATGTTCCGTCTGGATATCCGCTGACGATTCCCTGTCCTTTTAAATAAGCTATCGCGTTGAAATTTGGTGATACATTTGTAACATCGCTAAAAGGAGGATTAAGCGGAATGTTATCAATTATGACGTAAATTTGATCGTTAAGGCCAGCAACAGGAACCACCTTGTAACCTGCTGTTAACATATTGGTAATTTTTTCCGACATACCTACAACTAATTTTTTATTGGAATTATCGACACCTAAAATAGTGTATGAAGCATGAACATAAGTTGTTGGATCCTGATCAGGATAATAAACAGCATGTGTCATTAAATCCACATTGGTTGGAAACGCGTAATAATCTTTAGATGGGTCGTAGTTGGCAGAAATTGTTGTGTTAGAACTTACCGCATAAACCTTTACCGGATTCAATTTGTATCCTTTTATAGCCACACAATCGCCTGTTTTGACTTCATAAACGTAAGCACTTTTACCTTGCATATCTTTTTCCTGAGCAACCAATTTAATTTTAGGAAAATTGCTCAAATTAGCAAAAATCGAACACGCTGGAACGGCTTTTTGACCTTCAGGGATAATGTCTGCCAAAGCAGTGGATGTCCCAAAAAGCAAAAATGCTATAGGAACCAGTAGAAACTTCTTCATAGAAGAAAATTAGGAAATACAACGCTTTGTATAATACAGCTTAAACGTATGCATTACAAAAAAAATGCCCAGTCATTTAATGGCTGAGCATTTAATTATCAATTTACATACGTTTGCGCGCAAACTATCTTCCAAACTTCTTAAATGGTTTGCGTGGCGCACCGTCTCCTGCGCCGCCCACACCCGCGCCTGCACCATCCGTAGCGCCTAATTTATATTCGTGCGGAAGAGTCAGTTTGTGTGACAGGTTATAGCGACCCTGGTCATCAATTTCGACTAATTTAACCTTCAAAACGTCTCCTAGGCCAACTACATCTTCAACTTTGTTAACACGTGTCCAAGCAAGTTGTGAAATATGCACTAAACCTTCTTTGCCTGGCAAGAACTCAACAAAAGCTCCAAAATCCATAATTCTGGTAACTTTTCCTTCAAATTCGTCACCGGCCTTTGGAATGTAAGTTAAACGATTGACCCAATCTACGGCTTTTTGACCGCTTTCCTGATCTTTTGCCGTGATCACAACCAAACCATCCTGTTCAATGTCGATTTCAACATCGCATTCAGCGGTAATCTTTTGGATAGTTTCGCCGCCTTTACCAATAACTACTTTGATCAGATCTGGATTGATCTTTAAATTCATAATCATTGGAGCATATTTAGAAAGCTCACGATTTGGAGCCGGCATTACTTCCAGCATCTTTTCCAAAATTTGCAGACGCGCCATTTTTGCTCTTTCCAAAGCCTCACGCATTACCTCAACAGACAAGCCTTTTACTTTAATGTCCATCTGTAAAGCGTTGATACCATCTTTTGTACCAGTTACTTTAAAGTCCATGTCTCCGGCAAAATCCTCCATTCCCTGAATGTCCGTAAGGATCTTGTAGCCCTTAGAAATATCTTTATCTCTAGAAATTAACCCCATCGCAATACCAGCAACAGGTTTTTTAATTGGCACACCTGCATGCATCAAAGAAAGTGTTGATCCACAAACAGAAGCCATAGAACTTGAACCGTTACAGCTCATGATTTCGGATACAACCCAAATGGTATAAGGGAATTCTTCTTTAGTTGGAAGCACCGGAATAAGTGATCTTTCAGCCAAATCACCATGCCCAATATCGCGGCGGGATGGTCCACGGAGTGGCTTAACTTCTCCAACTGAATAAGGTGGGAAGTTATAGTGATGCATGTAACGCTTTGTGACGTCTTCATCCATCGTATCCACAATTTGCGCGGATCCTGGTGAACCAAGAGTTGTAATGCTTAAAGCCTGAGTTTCTCCACGTTGGAAAAGCGCAGAACCGTGTGGTCTTGGCAAAACGCCAACTGTACAGCTAATAGGGCGAATTTCATCAATTTTGCGTCCGTCCAAGCGAATTTCCTTGTCCAATATGTTGTTACGCATGTTGCTTTCCAACATAGCGTTTAACATGAACATTAAGTCCTTTTCTTTTAATGTTTCAGCTTCGATTTCTGCCTTATATTTTTCTTTTAGCATATCTTCCAAAGCGTGGATTTTTTCTTTTACTTCGCCTTTGGTTTTGCCAGTAACTGCGTCCAACATTTCTTTGGTAATAACGTCAGCAACGGCTTTTTTAACCTCTTCCGGCATTACTACAATTTCTGGTTCGCGTGTTGGCTTTTTATAGAATTGCTTAAAAGCTTCTTGTAGCGCGCAGATTTTTTTAATTTCCTGATGAGCCATGTCCAAAGCGCGGAGCATGGTGTCTTCAGAAACCTCATTAGCAGCAGCTTCAACCATGGTAATAGCCTCTGCAGTACCTGCAACTACTAAGTCCAATTTGCCTTCTTCAATTTCTTTGTAAGTTGGATTAACAATAAGTTCTTCTTTGCCGTCTTTTACAATAAGTCCCATGCGAACCGCACCAACAGGGCCTAAAAATGGCATCCCAGAAATACTTAAAGCTGCAGAAGCTGCAATTAAAGCAGTTGTTCCTGGCTCAACTTCCAAATCAGCAGAAAGAACTGTACAAACCAACTGTACATCGTTAGTCATGCCTTTTGGGAAAAGCGGACGAATCGGGCGATCAATCAAACGAGAATTTAAAACCGCGCGTTCAGAAGGTTTGCCTTCACGCTTTACAAAGCGGCTGCCCTTAATTTTACCGGCAGCATAGTATTTTTCTTCGTAATCAACCATCATTGGGAAGAAATCAGCACCTTCACGGGCTTGTCCCATCATAGAGCTGGCAAAAACCACAGTATCCCCAAGTGATACTGTAACGGCACCATGTGACTGGTTTGCCAAAATTCCGGTTTCGATCTTTAAAGTTCGACCGGCAAGGTTTATTGAAAAATTGTTGTTTTCCATCTTATAAAAGAGGGTTAAGAGATATTTTTGCCTTTCGGCATTATCTCCCCTCTAAGCTTTGTCCAAGTAACAAGTTTCAAAAGACGATTGAAAGGATTGCCTTATGCAATCTGTCTGCTAAAACCTGTAACTTGTGACGTTTTCGCTTATCGAGGAGCTAATTTATTTTTTAATTAAAGTGGCTTTAATGCCTTTTAATTATTTGCGTAGTGAAAGTTTTCCTACTAATTCTTCGTAAGTGTCTTTTTCATTTAAGCGCAAGTGGTTCAAGAGCTTTCTTCTTTTACCAACCATCATAAGGAGTCCACGGCGTGAGTGATTGTCCTTTGGGTGCTCTTCCAAATGCTTTGAAAGCTGATTGATTCTCTCAGTCAAAATTGCAACTTGTACCTGTGGGGATCCTGTATCCTTTGGATGAATTGCGTAAGACTTAATGATAGTTTTTTTCTGTGCTCTTTTCATTTGGGCTTAAATAAGGCTAAAAAGAATAAGTAATCGGAACTCAGGGCCAGAAAATTCGCTTTTTACCTTTCTGGAAATAAAGTCCGACAAATAAATTATCAAATATTTTGCACCTTGGCAAGAGTATCTCGTTTTGGTAAGATCTTCTTGGTCTGGTTGCCTGCTAAAAATCAAGTGGCTACTAAGCTTAAAAGTACATTTTTTGGCTATCCTCAAGCGCATATGAACTATCGACAGATTATTGGTGAAGCTTGGCTATTTACCCAGGAAAACAAAAAAATGATTGTGTGGTATGCCTTTGTCCCTTCTATTTTGGGGACGATTGTTGGAGTTGGATATATTCTCTATCAGTTTTTTTCATTTAAAACTTTTTTCGAGAACGCAAATTCCAGTTTTTTAAGTACGGTTTTTCAGGGAGTTGCAGGTCTTGCACAAGCCAATCGTGATCTAATTTTGCCAGCGCTTATTGCCCTGATTGTACTTGCTATCATGTATTTCTTTTTGCCACCATTTACAGAAGGAGCCACCATTCAGCTTATTGCTCGTAAAAAAAATGGCCAAGAGGTTAGAATGAGAGATGGAATAAGATATGGCCTTATGAATTTTTTGCCATTATTTGAATACAGCCTGGTGGTTCGCTCGTTCAGCTTATTTTCACTACTTGCAGAAGCAGGGTTGGCCTTAAGACTTTTAGGATGGACTGCTTTTGAGACTTTTTTACCAGTGATTATTTTTGTTTTGATTGTAAGTCTTATTTTAACTTTCTTCTTCAGCTTTACCAATTATTACATTGTGATTGATGACTGCAAAGTAACTCAGGCCATGGCTAAAAGCGCTACCCTGGTTAGTAAGCACTGGGATACTTCCATAATGATTACGTTTTTAATGCTGGTAATTGCTGTTCGCATTTTATTGCAAATAGTTTTTGTTTTGCTGGTGCCGATGTCTATTTTGGTAGCAATATATTTTGTAGCAGCTTCTAGTCTTCCTGCAGCTGGCTTTATTATGGTAGCCGTAGTTGGCTTTTTGGCCTTGCTACTTGCCTCTTATTTGGGTGCTGTGGTTGGAGTGTTCTCTTCTTCTGTTTGGATTTTTACTTTTTTGCAACTAACAAACGCTCCAGATCTTAGCGCAAGAGAACAACAATAATATTATAAATAAAATGGCGTCCTAATTGGTTTTCTCTGCCATTAAACGAGATTCGGCTTGGTTTGTGGAATTTTTAATTTTTTTACTATCTGGTTCTTTGGCTTTTGATGGACTCTCTTCGTGGTGATTTTCTTTTTGAGAATTATCGCTCTTGGACTCATGGATGATATTTGTTTTAAGCTCATTATTATGTAATTCTTTGTTTGAGCCCAAAAAGAACATCAGCGTAGACATGGAAACCATGAATAAAGTGATTGCAACTATAATTATGTTTTTATTTTGGCGGACGTATCTGAGCATCTGAATTTTTGTTAGAGTTTTTTTTACGCTTTCATTACATTGTAAAACATTATTATTTTTTTGTCAACACCTTTATTTTAAGACAAATAAACCTTATATATTTGCTTTTATTGTGTTTTGTGTTATAATTTAATGATTTACTTTATAAAACAAAAACAAAATGACAGATGCAAATACACTATCTATTCTACCTATTTTAAAAAAGATACCGTTACTAGAAGAATTGAATGACGATGATCACCGCGAAATCATCAAACAAATCACGCTTCAATATTTTCCAGCTAATCAGGTAGTATTCCATGAAAATGAGCCTGGCGACGCGGTTTATATTATTAAAAGGGGTGTAGTTAGAATTTTTCATGAAGCCCCTTCAACAGATGAAGAATTGGAAGTAGCCAATTTATCTGACAATGACTTTTTTGGAGAAATGGCAATTCTTTCAGAAAAACCTCGCAATGCTACAGCAAAGACTATGGAAGATTGTGAAGTTTTTGTGTTGAAAAAAGAAGATTTTATAAAACTCGTTGCGTCTAACCCTAATATGGCCAGCCGTATAAGCAGTGAATTTTTGAAACGCATGAAAATTAATTTGAAATCCGAATAATAAGTAATTTGACCAACTAACTGACTCCCATGATCCTCCTTTATCTTATACTTGCACATCTACTGGCAGATTTTGTTTTTCAACCAAATTCTCTTATTAAATGGAAGCAACGCAACTGGAAAGGTGTTTTTGCGCATGCATTCATTCATTATGTAACAAGTCTGTTATTACTGCTTCCATTTTTAAGCAAGCCACAATTCCCTGTTGTGATTACAATTATTGCGCTTTCCCATTTTTTGGTAGATTCGCTAAAAATACGTCTGGAAAAAGGGCGCCAAAGATTTGTAAAAATATTCCTGGCAGATCAGGAAATGCATTTACTTATAATTTTATTGGCTGCTTTTGTTTTGGAAGAATTTGGGGGTGCATCTGCCAACGAAGAACAGATGCCAATTTATTCCAATATGGGCCTTATTGCATATTACATTTTTAGTATACTGATTACTTTTGCCTATTCGATTCTAAAGTTCCAATTCCGAAGACAAAAAACGCCACAGCTAGATATGAAATTTGATTATAAAGAGATGATGATTAGGTTGGTCGGGTTTTCATTAGTTTACTTTTTTCTTTTAATCAACCTTTGAGGTCGTGGGGACCTTAACGGTGACGGAACTTGTCTTTTGCCCTAGCCAACGTTAAAATGTGGGTCGGCCCTTATTAAATTATATTCATGCCTACCTATCAACCTACTGAAACTGAAGCAAAATGGCAAAACCGGTGGTCGAAAGCTAAAATTCACAATACAGATTTAAAAAAGTCCACCAAACCAAAGTATTATAATTTGGTGATGTTTCCATATCCATCTGGCGATAAACTGCACATAGGGCACTGGTATAACTACGCACCGGCGGATTCATGGGGCCGCTACATGAGAATGCGTGGCTACAATGTTTTTGAGCCAATGGGGTTTGACAGTTTTGGGCTTCCCGCAGAAAATTATGCAATTAAGACCGGCACTCCTCCACGTCAAACAACAGAAAAAAATGTTGAATATATGCGCTTTCAACTTAGAGCGATGGGTACGATGTTTGACTGGGATAAAGATGTAGTAACATCTCATCCGGAGTATTACAAATGGACGCAGTGGGTCTTTTTGGAAATGTATAAAAAAGGCTTGGCGTATAGAAAAAAAGCACCTGTGAACTGGTGTCCATCTTGTAAAACTGTTTTGGCAAATGAGCAGGTAGAAGATGGCAAGTGCGAGCGCTGCAAAACTGAAGTAACCAAAAAAGACCTAACCCAATGGTTTTTTAACATAAGAAGTTATGCGGAGGATTTGCTCAAATTTGATGGCTTAATCTGGCCAGAAAAAACCAAACTAATGCAGCAAAACTGGATTGGACGAAGTGAAGGCACCGAAGTAACTTTTGAAATTGCGGATGAAAAAGGACAGAAATTGAATAAGCAGGTTTCTATATTTACAACACGTGTGGATACCTTATTCAGCGCTGCATTCTTGGTTTTAGCGCCAGAACATCCACTGGTTAAAGAAATTTCAATCAAAAAAAATCTTGCTAAAATCAAGGATTATCAGGAAAAGGCGCGCAAAACTACAGATATTGAACGTACCGCTGAAGATAGAGAAAAAACAGGAGTACCAACGGGATGTTTTGTGATTAATCCAATTAATGGAGATTTAATTTCGGTTTGGATTGGTGATTTTGTTTTGATGCACTATGGAACAGGAGCTGTTTTTGGTGATGCGCATGATGCTCGTGATTTTAAATTCGCAAAAAAATACAAAGTTCCATTAAAAACCACCATTAAGCCAGCGGACGGTCGTGATGACAGTAAAATCCGCGCCCTGGAAGAGTGTTTTACAGGGGATGGTATTCTTTATAATTCAGCGGAGTTTGACGGATTAACTTCGGCAGAGGCGCGCAAAAAAATTACCGAAAAATTGATAACATTACAGGCTGGACGCTTTGTAATTAATTATAAATTGCGTGATTGGTTGATTTCACGTCAACGTTATTGGGGTGCGCCAATCCCAATGATTATTTGTGAAAAATGTGGTGATGTGCCAGTGCCACTAAAAGATTTGCCGGTACTGCTTCCAGAAAAAAATGTAGATTATAAACCAAGGGGCAAGTCTCCGCTGGCTAGTGTTGAAAGTTTTGTTAAGACAAAATGTCCAAAATGTGGTAGCAAAGCGCAAAGAGAAGTAGATACCATGGACACTTTTGTGGATAGCAGCTGGTATTTTTTAAGATACCCATCGGGCAATCGTTCCAAAAAACCTTTCGAAGAAAACATGGTCAAAAAATGGCTTCCAGTTGATATGTATATTGGTGGACCAGAACATGCCTGCATGCATTTACTTTATGCCAGATTTGTTCATAAAGCATTGGTTGGCAATCGTACAAGTGAGCCATTTAAGCGACTGGTGCATCAAGGCCTTATAACTAAAGATGGGGCTAAAATGAGCAAGTCTAAAGGCAATGTGGTGAGTCCTGATCAGTTTGTGCAAAAATACGGTAGTGATGTTTTCCGCATGTATTTAATGTTTATGGGGCCATTTACCGATGGCGGTGACTGGAGCGACAAAGGTATTACAGGAATTGCTCGTTTTGTAGAGAAATTTTATGCAATGATGACCGCTCCAAATCCAACTGAGGCTTTAAGCAAAGAAGATCAGGAGACTTTGGAAAGAAATGTTCACAAAACTATCAAAAAAGTAAGTGAAGATATTGAAAAATTTCACTTCAATACTACAATTTCTGCCTTAATGCAGTTCACAAACAATGTTGGCAAAATCGGTATAGATAAAGAAAATAAAAAGAAAATTACGATGTTGATAGCGCCGCTTGCGCCACATTTGGCAGAAGAAATTTGGGAACAAATAAACATGAGTTCAAGCGCAAAGAAGCCTGGTGCTAAGGGTGAAAAGTTCAGCAGCATTTTTGATCAAAAGTGGCCAGAATATAATCCGGAATTGATTGTTGAAAATATGCTAACACTTCCAATCCAGGTAAATGGAAAATTGCGTGGGCAGATCCAAGTCCCTGCCATCTCTACCAAGGAAAATATTTTGGAAGAAGCGCGCAAAGCAGATAATGTAGCTAAATATTTGGAAGGCCAAAAAATCCTGAAAGAAATTTATGTTCCAGGAAGGCTGATTAATTTTGTGGTGCAGGGGTAGTTGTGCGAGTTTTCTATTAAAATTCGCGACTACTAAATAAATTTTAGAATCTTGTCCTTTTGGGCATTATTCGGTTACAATTGGTTTATGCCAAAACAAAAGAAAACTAAAAAAGCTGCATTTACGCTTGTGGAACTAATCATTGTGATGGTGATTACAATGTTTTTAATCACGATGGTTCTGCAATCCGCATTTGGTTCAACCGCTCAATTAAAATTTATAAATTCCAGCAATAAAGTTGTTGATCTTATTCGTCAGGCGCGTAGTTTGGCTATTTCCGGTAAAGCTCAGCCAGATTACACGGATTTCAATAATGATAAGAATATAAATGATCTGGTTACACCAGCTGGATATGGGGTTTATTTTGCCAAACATGATGAAAATTCGCCTGATGAAGTCATTATTTTCATGGATAATCATAATAAGGGGTCAGGAGCGGAAGGTGTTTATAACTATCAAATGAATGATCCGATGTTTTATACAAAAGGTGCAGACATGATTTTGGAAAAATATACCCTTCCTGACGGAATTAAACTTGTTGGACCAAAGGATGCTTTGCCATTGGATGTTAATCAAATGGGCAGCGCAACCGTCATCTACACTCCAATTTTTGCCGATGTGATCCTTAATAACATAAATGACCCTCGCACTTTTACTTTTGGTTTAAGCCAACAAAGCGGTGCGGTAACTCGCACAGCCTGTTTCCAGATTAATAAAGTTTCGGGGCTGCCAACGCCAACTGATGAAAATAAATGCAAACCAACTTAATGAAAAAATATCATTACAAAACAAAACGCGCTGAATCTTTGGTAGAAGTAATTATTGCCATTTTTGTAGTTGCGATGGGGGCAGGAATTACCTCATCGCTTGTTGTAAGCGCATTGCAGTCAAACAGCTTTAGTCGTGATAATTTAATTGCGTTAAATTTGGCTGTGGAAGGCCTGGAAGCAGTTCGTGATATTCGCGATTCCAATTGGCTAAAGTTCAGCTTTGACCGAAAAACATGTTGGGATTTAATGCCGAGCCAAACTGAATGCAATGAAAATAGTAAACGCATTGAAACCAAAAATTACACCACATATTTAGGTTCGGATTATACTTGGCAATTGAAAGAAGCAGGAACAGCAATGAATCTTGATGCAACAAATCCAGATAACAATAATTACGTCTTAAATCTTAGAAGTGATGGTAACCAGTCTATTCCTATTGAAATTTATAGTTCAAACAGTGATGAAACTCAAAATCCGAAGCAATTTAATGTGCCAGACAACAGAAACCCCTTTTCTGGCCGATTTTATCGCATGATTCAAATCAAACGCACGGATGATCCTAATGTACCCGGGCAGAGCAATATAGATGTTACCTCGATCGTGCAATGGAAAGCGCAAAATGTGGTGCATAATGTGACGCTTTCGTCTTTACTCACTAATTATCAAATGTGATGTTTAAGATTTCTAAAACAAGAAAACAGGGCTTCACACTGGTTGAAGTTTTGCTAGCCAGCTTTATTTTTACAGTAGTTGGCTTGATTGCTGTGAACGTTTTTGTGAATATTTTACGCATTCAAAGGAAAATTTCGCTAGAGAACGCGCTTTATGAGGACGCGCGTTTTATGATGGAACGCATTACACGTGAAATTAGAAAAAATGCGGTGGATTATGAAGAATACTACAATAAATTGGTGGCAAAAAAGCAATATGGTCAGGCTTATGGCTGTTATGCAAATCGGTTTTATCAGCCTGGGGATAAAGGAAATAGTAACGGAGGAGTAAAATATGGCAGTCCCGTTTGCAGCAATGGACTTGCCCTAAATACGCCGGGTTGCATTATTGATCAAAACTCAATTGATACACCCACTGGCCAAAATCCCTATGCTGGCAAAGGCGACCCGCAAAAGGCTTCCGCTGTTTGTGATGAAACTTTAAATAGTCCGATTTCATGTTCTGGCAATTTAAATGCACAAGATGCTCTTTATCTGATAAATCCACAAGGAACAGAAAAAACAATTTTGGCATCAAAAACAATTACTGTTTTGGGACAAGATCCAATCAAAGCTCTTGCTGCCCTGCGCTTAACAGGTAAAGATGAAGCCCCAAAAGATGGTATTAATGAAGCCTGGGTATGTTCAAGTGATTTTGATTGCAGCAATTTTGAAAACAATTTGGAAGGAACTTTAACGGCCGATACAAACACAATTTATAAAGGTTTTGTGCCAATTAGTCCGCTTAGATCAGATGTAGAGTCGCTGCAATTTATTATCGCGCCATTGGAAGATCCGCGTAAAGCTTACGCAGAAACCACGCCAGATGTGCAGCAACAGCCGCATGTAACCGTGCTTTTAAAAGTCAAACCTGCCGCAACTGAAACGCAAAATTTTGGCGGAGAAATTCCTTCCATTTCTTTACAAACAACTGTAACCACTAGAGCTTACGGTGATGTTAAAAGTTTTTGGAGCAGGAATGATGGCGATTGCCCAGAATAAATATAATCTACGCCTACTCGTCCTGATCTTGATGGTGATGTGATTTTTCTTTTGCGCCAATCATAATCACGAACTCCCCTTTGGGCTGTTTTGATTTAAAATAAGCCAAAGCCTGCTCTGGTGCCCCCCTAAAAAACTCTTCAAAAACTTTGGTTAATTCGCGACCGATGACGATTTGCCTGTCTTCAAAATACTGAACGCATTCACTTAAAGTTTTAATCAGGCGATGTGGTGATTCATAAAAAACAAAGGTCCTTTTTTCTTCCTGCAAAGATTTTAACAAAGTTTGGCGTCCTTTCTTCAAAGGCAAAAAACCCAAATACAAAAATTGATTTATTGGTAGCCCAGAAGCGCTTAGAGCCGTTAAAAAAGCGGACGCCCCCGGAATTGGTGTCATCATAATCCCATTTTCCACTGCTGCCTTAACCAAAACATAACCAGGATCAGAAATTCCTGGTGTCCCAGCGTCAGAAACCAGGGCAATATTCTTGCCTGCCTTCAACATATCAATTAATTCGTTCAATTTTCGTTCATCGCTATAAGCATGAAAACTGATTGTGGGCTTTTGTATTTCGTATTTATCCAACAAGATCTTAACGTGCCGAGTATCTTCTGCCGCCACAAAATCAACCTGTTTTAATGTATTTAAAGCGCGCAAGGTGATGTCTTCCAAATTCCCGATTGGGGTAGCTACAATGTACAGCATGGCTTATTAATTAAGTAAAAACCGGCTTCTTACTTTCGGTAATGTTTGGTTTCTGTAAATAGACTGGTTTGATCATTTTCTGTTTGGTACTCTTTTTTTTAAGTAACGTAATTATGGCTTTACCAAAGCTTTTGTAGTCTTTCGTTCCTAATTCTTTGATTCTAAAAATTTTCATTATTTTTTTGACTTCACTTTTTTGTGATCCGCGTAAGTCAAGTAGCGCAAATTTTATTTTGGCCTGATTCTTAAGCCATGATTTAAATTCATCCAATTCAAATTGTTTTTGGGCTAATTTGCCGCAAGTTACTGCGACCCTACCTCCACCCGCGCTAATAACTATCACTGTTTCCTTGCGCTGGGATTCAATTAATTTTGCTTGCAATAAATCAAAAGTAGACGCTTCTTTCATCTTCAAATCAAGCCCAAATCCCAAAGCGTTTCCAATTGTTACTCCCACTCTAAGCCCTGTAAATGATCCCGGCCCACATATTAAAAAAAGCTCATCCAAATCATTAAAACTAAGCCTGGTCTTTTTTAATAATTTATTTACCTCAGGCAAAATCTTCTCGGCCTCATCCTTCTTGGAAATCCATGATTTTTCGGCCAGTACTTTCTGATTTTTAACTATAGCTATTTCCGTGTAGGTTGTTGCGCTATTTAAGCCTAGATATATCACAAAAAAGGATTAAGGTTCGAGCCTTATTATATCCTTTTTCGATTTTTCTGCACTATTTTATTACGTTTGCGTTGAAGGCTTAAAATAGACCTTTGAAGGTGATCAATAAGATCACCTATCTCTTGAATCCCCTGGCTTTCGCCTTTTTTTACAAATTCCTGAAGTTTGATGACTGCAAATTGGATGATTTTTTGATCTTTATTTTGTTGTCCTTGTAATTTCCGCTCAAAAATTTGTTTCCACACAGATTCCTTTTTCTTTGGCAGCTTGTGATTTTTTGTAACTACTTCACTGGGGATTAACTTAAGCATACTTTTTGTTTTTAAAAATTTTTATTTTTTATTGGATTATAGCTCGCGCAAGGCGATTTTGGCCCTTTTGAAGCCGTTTACTCTTTAATAAACCTTTTCAATATTCACTCCTTGATAATAATATTTAATAATTTCCTGATAGGATTTACCTGCTTTAGCCATACCAAGTGATCCACAACCACTTAAACCAACGCCATGACCACTCATTTGTTTACCTACACAATATGGATCTGCAACGCTTGTTAAATATGGTGTGTCTTTCCAGCCCCAAACTTCCTGCGCGCTGCGTGTTCGGCCATCATCAGCGCTAAAATATGGTGTTTTAATTATTTTGCCCTGATAAGTAACTACCATTCCGGCAGTATCATTAACAGCTTTAACAGTATTTGCCTGATTCCTTTCGTATGAATAGCCCATATATTTTTGTGAGGTCTGAGGATCGTCGGTCAAATTAAAAGGTGCGCCAGGGAATTTTTGCGCAACTTTGATGTAATAAAGCGCGTAACTTCTGGAAATAATCAAGATCGTTTTAATCTTTTCTACCGGATCCTGATCATTTATTTCTCCTGTGCCTTTTAAGTAGTCCTCAAGTGGAAGTTCATTAATTGTGTGCAATTCGTTGTTATAAGAACGAACCTCTAAAACTCCTCTAAATTGGTTATTGTTTACCGATGGATTCCAGGAATTTCGGCGCTCCCAGCTATCAACTCTTAATATAGTTGATCCATTTGGAGAATAAAATCTTGGAGGATTGGAAACAGTTAAACTACCGCTGCTACCCTGGACGTAATAGTTGTTTTGACTGAATGTCACTGAAACTTTTTCATTAGCCTGAAAAGTGGCCAAATCCTCTATACCGTTTTGCAAAGCAAATGGACCATCGGCAGAAATCACCACCGGACTTCCACGATAACTTAAATCAATTCTGATGTTTGGATTAGAACTTAAAGTTGTATTGGCGTTATTATTAGTAACTGGTTGTGGGCTTAGAATAGGTTGAACAGGTATTTGCCCCTCATTACTTGAGTTTTGTTTTTCTATCATTATGCCCAAATAAAAAGGATTTTTAAATAATTTGTTATTTCCGATTTTTGGCATGACCTGGAGAGGATAAACTCCAATTTGCGTAGGTGCCTGAATATTGACTTCGATCTTGGCTGTCTGCCCCGGTTCAACTTTATCTTCTACCATATGAATATCCGTAATGTTGATGTTTTTGTTATTTTCAACAATAAATTCCATTTTATTTGCACCATCCTTGTTCCAGGTCACACCTCCAAGATTCTGAATCTTAAACCAAAGAGTTTTTTGTTCTCCTGGTAAAACCTGGCGATTTGCGATCATATCAACCGAATTTGCGGCAAAATCTTTTTGGTAAACATAAATCTTTACACTGCTGTTTTTATTACTCAACCAACTTAAACCTTCAATCACCGGGGTAATGTATTCTTGGTAAAGGCCTTCCTTTTTTGGGGCCTTTAGCTGAAAGTAAAAATGGCCAATTTCACCAGGTTTAACCTGGTCTTCTGCCAACCCAGAAAGTCTATTGCTTGGCTTTGGTAATAAAATATTTTTGTGATCACGTGGCTTATCTGCTCCTAATAACAATTTATTTTTGCCACTTTTTAGCCAAGTGATGTTGCCAGTATTTTTTATTGTTACTGTGGCGTTTGTAACTTCATTCTTTTTTAGAAACGGTCGATCGATTTTTATTTCCTGCAATTCATAATCATAAACTGGCTGTGTGATTTGAAGAGGCAGACTAATATATTTTTCAACTTTATTATACCCATCAATTACCGGGGCTATTTCTGCATTGGTGATTCCTGGAACATAATTGGTTTTAATGCTGATTTGGAAATTTGCCGTTTCGCCAGCCCTTACCTCACGATTTAGGCTATTTGATTTAACGACATCACCTGTTTTAAAGAAAGACCCTGCGGCGCCATCTGCACTTAATACTAAATATGTTCCAACTCCCCAGTTTTTTGGTCCATTATTCTTTAAATTAATATCTATAACTTTGCTTTCATCCGGCCCAAACTGCAAGAACGGTATGTTATTGGCAAGAGCAAAATCGTAATCGCGATTTGCCGGTAAATTTGGCCATTTGTTTATAATCTTTGGGCCAATGTCCATTTTTGAAGTTAAACGAATTTCGGGAAGCTTGGCGTATAATTTTGCCCCAGGACAAGAAGTAGCGGCAACGTTTCTGTGGCCTAATACATTTGCGGAATTTTCTCCACGGAACATGGAATTTCCTGCAGGATCAATATTTAATTGTTGACTTTTTGCCCTTACAAAAGTCGAAATAGCCTTAATAACCGCATCTGGAACTTCTGTTGTATCGTAGTTACCCAGTACGGCAACACCGATTGAGCCAATATTGGCTGTCCCCGCGTGCGCGCCAACCACCATGTCACCTCCGGCACGGCCCTCGTAAATATTGCCATGTGGATCAATAATGTAGTTGTACCCAATATCACCCCATCCCCTGCTAATGGCATGCCAATAATAAATATCCTTAATAGCCTGAACAGGGTTATCCAGATTTTTTGTTGTGGCAGTATGATGAATAATGATTTTTGAAATTTTTTCCGGGTATTGCTGAGGCCATGTTAAATTATTCCCACTTTGATCTTTGTCTACAACCCTTCTTATTACTAATTCATTGGCAAATTTCTGAGCAAAATCCGCTGGCGTTTTTACCAATTGCGGCTGGGGGTTAGTGGCCTTATAGACACGTAAACCTTCGTCTGCTCCCCATTGCGAACGAGAAATTATTTTTAAACCCGATGAATCGGTGCCGGAAGCAACCGCAACGTATTTTGAATTGATTGATGATGCAAATCTGGCTTTTGAATTGTTGCCGATTTGATTCTGAGTATTAGAAAAATTTTGATCAGCGTGAATATAAGTAAATTTAACATTATTAATTGTTGGGAATGCTGCATTGTAACCAGCGTTCAATATAGTTTTATATTGGAAAGTATCCGTTGCATTCATTGGTAAAAAAGCTTCCGGGTTTGTTATATCAGCTTCAATTACTCCATCTATATCAGGCTCGATCAAATACCACTGGCTCCAATTTTCGGCATATTTTAATCTTACTAAAAGTTCAGCGGAACTTCCTTCTGGCAAATTCTGATTCCATTTGATCCCCAAGCCTGTGAAAGTGGCTGGAGCCTTGATCGTCTCGGAAATGAAAATTTTAGTTTTATCACCACCCTTATCCGCGTAAGAAATGCCTAAAGCCATTAAACTTTGGAAAGGCATGCTAAATAAGCTGAGTGCGGTAATAATACTTATGATTTTTTTTAAATTCTTTTGCAGCTGCTTTTTTTGAATTCCTAAATCCATAATCAAAAATTTTATATTAAAAAATTATATCATTTTTTGACTTTTTCTACAACAAATATAGCCCATTATGAAGCCAAAAAAACTCCCTCTTTTTGAAATATATTGTGTAGTAACACTTCCCTCTATCGTTATTTTAGAAAATTTCTTGCCTTTCTAGACAATTTTTATTAGTATTAAAGCACCTAATCAGGGATTTTTCTTTTTATTTTTGGTTCTTGAATGGTGTCTTATCGGAAAGACTTTTCTCCGGTTTTCATTTATGGCCTTAAGTTATAATCTCAAATACAAGAAATTGAACTTTTTTCATAAGGTTCTGCTGGAAAAAGAAGGTGAAATTATTTTGAATAGACAATACTTCCGCCTTAAGGGTAAAGGGGCTGGTGATCAAGGCGAAACAATTTACTTTGCCGATATCAAAGAAATGGATGTGGATGATGATTATTTAGAATTTACTACTTTCAAGAAAGAAAAATTTATTTTAAATAACTTCTCAAACCTTTTTGATTCCTTTCTAAAGGATTTCTTTAAAGTAAGAAATGATTTTTTGGCTGAAGCATTGCTTATGAAAATTGGAATGCTTTACCATGAATATGAAGGGCAAGTAGAAATAGTTAATAGATATGGCAAATTCATTAATAGAGGTATGTGCCGTATTCAATTTTATGAAAGCAGTATTGTAATTATCCCGGAAACAAATGATTGTTTTGTGATTTATTTGAATTTTTTAAAGAGTCATGAATTTGATGAAGATGAATATGTACTAAAATTATATTTGGATACTGGAAGCATTATTCAAATTTCCAAATTGGGGACAATGTATGAAGACTGTCAGGAAACATTGGAGTCTTTGATGGGCAAAATGTATGAAAAAATCGTTAATCAACTTAAGGAAGTTTTGCCGGATTTTGATCCTGTAACTCTGCTTAAATTGGCATACCAGATAAGAGATGGCAAAGGTACGACTTTTTATGCCATTAAAAAAATACATGAAGATCTTCCCAAAAAAATTGAGTCTCTGCTTTACGAGAAATTGCCGATCAACACAAAAGAAAAAATATCTTTTCTTAAAACGTTAGCTGGTGATCAACAATTTTATGTGGGCATGAGTTTTGTTAGTAGATTGGATACTCGTGAATTATTGATCAAATCTTGGTTTATGGCAGCTCTGCCTGCGCAAAACATTTTAATTTTAGGAAGTGGAAATCAAGCCGATGAAAACCTGTACTTCTTTAGAATCATAATGGAAGCAGGAATTGTAGATGAAAAACTACAAGATAAAATTTTAGAAATTAATCAAAGTTTATTTTTATCCAGATTTGATTTTGGAATACTTTACAAAAACAAACAGGATTTAAAGAAAACCAAATACAGAACCGCTCTAAGAAAATTAATATTTTTAAGATTGTTGCGCAAATCTTATCTTGGAAAAAGCAGTGCGCAGGAGTTAAATGATATAAAAAAGGACTTTGAAAAAATGTCATCTCACGCAAAACTGCAACAGCGAATATCAGCTTAATTAAGCCATTATTTAGATTCGCAAAATTTATTTGGTTTTTAAACAAAAGAGGCCTACAATTGAC
>CAZOQT010000016.1:18044-22445 GCA_964582265.1 uncultured Candidatus Peribacteria bacterium | reverse complement strand
TTTGCTAACAATGCTTGCATTTGTTCGCGGTCAGCTTTCAAACCAGCTAACAGCCTCTTAACTTCATTCCATCTAACAAGTGTCTCTTCAAGTTGATGGATTTTTTCTCCTTTTTTAAGAGCCATCATAATTACTGCGGCCTGTTCAAGCGATTTTTTATCACCAGTTCCTGTCCTATCCGCAGCAAGGTACAAACCACTCATTAACCCACCTACTCCGCCAAGAACCCCACCCCAAACTCCACCTCCTAAACCTCTCACAGCGCCGAGTGTTGTCACCTGGCTAATGAGAAGCGATTCATCCAACCCATCAAACGTATAAACTTGATCTTTATTGCCCATTTTTAGATCCTTGAGCATTTGATACATTCTTGTAACTGGTGCAATTTCTGTTCCAATCTGCCTATTAGCTTCCTCTAAAGTTGTTTTCGAGTAATCAATCTTAGTAATTTTTATTTTGGCTAACTCACCTAATAGTAAACCCTTCATGCTTGGCGAAAGGTCATTATTAGCTGCAATCTCTAAAAACATTTTCCCAGCAGGTGATTTTTGAGCAATTGTTCTATCCGTCTCATCTTTTATTTGAAAACCCATGTTATCTAAGACCTGCGTCTGAATATCTTTGACAGAGATGCCCTGGTCATCCATAGCTTCGTTTTTTGCTTCTCTTTCCTCAAGTTTTTGCACAAACATTTCAGCATCAGTCCCTTTTAATGACATCAAAATTCCCATGGTAATGTTTTCAACTTCTGAATCCTTTAAAGTAGTTGGTTTGCCATTTTTATCTTTTATTTCTTCAATTTCTGAATCCAAATAGTCTTGAACACCGCGTTTTTTCCATAATTTGCTGATCCAATTACGATCATCTCCTAATTCCGCAATTGTTTCTGCTTCTTTTCTGATTTTTGCTAAATCTTCTGGATCTAATTTACCCTTCAAATTCTTATAAATTCTTTGCTTAACTTCCTCTTCCTCCTTTTGCCTTAATTCAAAATAACTATTCAATTTAATTATAGCTTGATCTCTTAATTCGTTAATGCGCTTTTGAATTTCAACTGCTTCTTTATCAATCGCGTCTTCATGCTTCTTGATAGCGCCATCTTTTTCTTTTTGCGTTACAAGGCTGGTAATTTCGGATTGGTTTTTAACTTTAGCTTTTAAATCAATTACGCTAGCCTTTAATGCTAAGCTCGCACTCTCAGCAAGGCTCCAGACGTGTTTGTTTACTTCATCCCAAGTTAATTTATTTTCATGAACATACTCTTCTGTTTTCTTGTTTGCCGCCTCCATATTTCTCATTTCTTCGTTAGGTGAGGCGTCGATGTATGCATAACAGACTCTTTTTGGCTTAAGCGAATTGTTTAATTTAAAACAAGATAGATTTTTCATTTTTGTTTTATTTAATTGATTTTAGAATTTGTTCAGCCTTCTTTTGCTCCGCCTTTGTGGCTTTCTGCATTTTCTTTTTCTTAACTTCGTATTCGGCGTTATCCAAATCGTGTTTGTAGTTAATTAATAACTTATCAACCTGCTTGGCGAATTTTTCTTCAACTTTCTGGTAGCCATTGCTCTCTTCATTCAAAATTTCTGTAAATTCCTTAATGAGCTTTGGATTAGCCTTTTCCAGCTCAAGATAAAGTGCATACCTAACAACCGGATCCATGCTTTTAATAGCTTCGGATTGGTTCATTTTTTGTATTAACGCCTGTAATTCAAAAATAAAGTTTGAGTCCATGGAAATTTGAAAAGTTTTAATCATATTATGATACCACAAAAAGAGGAAAAACTCAAATTCTTTCCATGGTAAATTGCTGCCTCCGCACAAGATATTTTTTATTTTTGTGGATTGATAGCCTCCGCGATTTTCTCGACTAAGTCGGGGTGGTTTTTGGTGTGGATGTAAAGCTCGGTGCGACGGCGGATAAAGTCCTCTGGGGTGCGGATAAATTCGTGATCCAGGCCGTAAAAAAGCTGGGCCCAGATGACGGGGCATGGCGGTATGATGCGCGATTCGGGAATCAACCTTTGAGGTTGATTTAGGTATGGCAAAACACGATCGATTTGACTACCATAGGTATTTAGCAGATTTTCGGCCACTTCTGGATCTTTTTCCTGAATGGCTTGTAGCTGCGATGAATTTGCCAATTTATGCTTTTTGAATTCGGCAAAATCCTTTTCTGAAAAATTACTACCAGGGAGTTTTTGATCTGCTGTGCGGCAATTGGGCTGGTGGATGACCTTGTTTTTTAAAGTTTTAACAACTAAATTCGTAACTTTTTCTGCTAAATTGCGATAAGTAGTTATCTTGCCGCCAACTACTGAAATCATGGTTCCGCCGGGCTGGCCAGGAAGTGTAGATCCGATCTGGTCGATTTTAAGCTTATATTCTCGCGTAACTGCGCCTTCTTTTATGCCCTCAATATGCAGTAAAGGACGCAATCCGGCGAAGTCTGCAATTATGTCCTTGAGCCCTAGTTTCTTTTCTGGAAATAAACGATTTAATTCTGCGATCAAATATTTTCGATCCTCATCATCGGCTGCCACCTGATCGGGACGCCCCTTATAGTCTGTATCAGTTGTTCCAACCAGCGAATATTCGCCCCAAGGAATCACAAAAAAGACGCGCCCATCGCGCTGAGCTCCAATCAAAAGCGCATATTCATCAGTAACCTTGGGAATAAAAAAATGAATACCCTTGGTCAAGCGCAAGTGCGGTTGTTGGCCAGCATCTGAGATTTGTTGCTTATCTTCAACGTGCCACTTTTTAAGGTTTTGATCTAGCCACGGGCCAGTCGCATTAATAATAATTGGCGCGGCATACGTGAATTTTTCGGCAGTAAGTACGTCTTGGCAAACCACTTCCAGGCAACCTATGGGCTGATCTACCTCACCTGGATCTTGCGCATCATCCGCATTATGCGGCTTTATGGTAGCAACTTCCGTGTAATTTTTTACAATTGCCCCGCGATCAGCTGCATCCTGAATATTGGCTAGAACAAGCCTTGCATCATCAGTTTGAGCATCGTAATAAATCCCTCCACCTTTGAGCCCTTCCTTTTTTAGACTTGGAATAAGTTTTAAAATCCCCTTTTTACTGAGGTTTTTGTGCCACTTAAGATTTTGAAATCCGGCCATCAAATCATATAAAAACATTCCAACTTTAACAAGCCACGCAGGCCGTTTATCACCTTTATAAACAGGAAAAACAAAGCCAAGCTGATGAACCAAATGCGGCGCGATTTTGGTGAGAGTTTTGCGCTCGTGGCAGGCCTCCCAAACCAACTTAAAATCATAATTTTCCAAATAGCGAATGCCGCCGTGAATTAGCTTGGTGGATCGACTGCTGGTGCCATATGCAAAGTCGTTTTTGTCTACCAGCAGCACTTTTAGCCCGCGCATGGTGGCGTCTCGGGCTATTCCCGCGCCATTAATGCCGCCGCCGATGATGATTAGGTCGACCTTTGAGGTTGGCATTTAATTTAGTTAAATTATATTAAATTCTATCAAGCCTTTTCAACCTTTGAGGTTGATTTGGCTTAGATCCTTTAGGACAATTTTCGGCTTTATTTTGCTCTTTTTGAGCATTTTCAAATCGGTTTCGCCGCTCAAGACCAGGGCGCTTGTTATTCCGTAATCATTAGCGCCTTTTATGTCTGTGTACAAGCGATCGCCGATCATGATCATTTCCCTTTTAGCGCACTTTAATTTGGCTTGAAGTTGCTTATATATTACAGAAAAAGGCTTGCCGATAATAATTGGTTTGAATGGTGATTGCGATTTTGCATCCGCCTGGTGTGCGGCCTTAATCGCGCTTTCAAAAGCCATTAATAGCGTTCCCACGTCCGGATGAAAGCCGTCGGTCGTGGGCACAAGCATGTCCGGATGCGTTGCAAATAAAGAAACTCCCGCCAAGATATATTCGTACGCAGTGCAAAATTTTTCGTAATTAAAAGTGGTGTCAAAGGTAAGAACGACGGCTTGAGGTGGCGAAGTAAGCTTAAACCCCGCGTCGATAAACTCCCTTTCTACCGCCGGTGTGGCCATCAAATATATGCGCGAAAATTTTCTATCTAATAAATATTCTATTGTTGCATTTAAGCTGGTATAGATTTCATCCGGCCTGGGATTAAGGCCTATTTTGTTTAGCTTCTGCAAATACTCAGCAGTGCTGCGGGAAGAATTATTGCTTAAATAAATTGGCTTTCGGCCAGTATTATGCAATTCATTTATGAACTTTTTACTATATGGAAATAGCTTAGATCCGCGGTAAAGCGTTCCATCCAAATCTAAAAGAAAATATTTCTTAGACTTAAGATCGTTCTTAAATTCTGAATTATTCAAAGTTGGAATTTAGAAAACGCACTGATTGTATACTAAACAAATCTAATGGTCAGCTTTTTTC
>CAZOQT010000016.1:0-17944 GCA_964582265.1 uncultured Candidatus Peribacteria bacterium | reverse complement strand
GTGTATTGAAAGGCATTAAGCCAAGGGAAATACTGCCAAAGTGATTTGTATGCGATTAAGGGTGCAACCGAAACTGCACCAGCAACAAAGGTAATAAGCGACATACTTTTCTGGCCGACCTGTTTTTTATAAAAAATGTACCCCCAGACACAGGCAGGAACAATCGCTAATAACACGGAAAGGCTTATTTTAAATAAGGAAGCGCTAGATAGATTGGTCAAACTACTGATAAACGCGATGACGTTGGGCATTTTTATGTTTATAATCGGAATTTCTGTTTCCAATTATTTTATCACATTTGCACCAACTTGTCATGGGCTTGCTCCGCTGATTCGATGCGATGTGTCGCGGTAATAATGGTTTGATGCGTTCTAATGGCTTCCAGAAGCATTTTTTGGCGACTCTGATCGAGTTCGGAAAAAACATCATCCAACAATAAAAGCGGCTTTTGACCGGATTTTTGCTGATAAAATTCTATTTCCAGGAGCTTTAAACTGAGCAGCAGTGAGCGATATTCGCCGCGGGAGGCGTGGCGCGCAAGTGGCATCTCATTAAGGAAAAATTCCAGATCATCACGATGTGGGCCTATACTTGTATGCTCAGACAGAAAATCCTTATTTTGGGCTTTTTTTAAAGCTTTTTCAAAGGCATCCTTGATTTGATCCAGAGAGGCGTGACTTAAAATTTGCGCAGCGTTTTCGTCTTGGCTTAGAGTAAAATAGTCGCCCAGACAGTGTTGATATTTTGCGGTAATTTTCTCATCCCCCTGCGAAATCTGCTGATATTTATGCTCTAAATTTTGATTAAAAAAGTCGATGCATTTGGCACGCTCCTGGATGATGATGCTGCCGTTTTCAATAAGCTGTTCGTCCCAAATTTGGACATCTTCCGGCTTGGAATAGCCATTTTTCAACTGATGCAGCAGACTATTTCTTTGCTGCAAGATGCGGCGATAAGCGCGAAGCGCCTGATAATATTTCTTGTTAATTTGAAGATTAAGGATGTCTAAATAGCGGCGTCTTAGATCCGGCCCAAGATAAAGCATATTCAGATCTTCCGGATGAAAGAAAACCACCTGGAAAGAACCTATAAAATTGGCGGCGCTGGTCTTTACACCATTTTTTTTGTGAACCTTGCCGGGTTGAGGAGGTCGCCCCAAAAAAACTTCGAGTTCAAAAGGTTGAGATTGCGTTGAGGCGAATGATCCAGATGACATCTGCCCTCCCGCGCCTGTTTCCGCCGTAAAAACCCCCTTAACACGCCCATATTCGGCACCCCATTGAATTAAATCCTCATGACTATTTGTGCGGAAAGATTTGGTCAGCGCCAAAACGTAAATGGACTCCAAAATATTGGTTTTGCCGCGCGCGTTTTCGCCAACAATGTATGTGACGGGCTCATTTGGATTAAATTCGAGTTCAAATTTGGCGTGATTGCGAAACTGCTCGAGGGTAAGTTTTTGGAGGTGCATAAAGACGCTTTAGCAATTTTTGCTAGTTGCGGGATATCTTTATAGCATTCGCTATTGATAATGGTCAATTCAGTCCCAAATGTTTATAATTCATGGGATGTCAATCTTACCCAAAATGTCTGTAAGCTTGACCTCTTTAATGCCTTCGGATGTTTTTATAGTCAAAAAATCTTCAGTTAAGTCTAATATCTCCCCTAAAATTAATCCCTTTTCGTCTTTTATCACAATAATATCTTTTGGTAGATAATTTTTATCTTTTTTGTTTATCATTACAATCTCTCCCTTTTTCAAAGATGGTTCAAAAATTGTAGTACCGACCAAGACCTTTTCGCCAATAAAACTTTTTAAACCTATTGCCCACATAAACACTATTATGAAGGGCAAAATATTGTAAAAAGCAGCAATTGCTATTTTTTTAGTTAATGACCAATTCTTGTAATAAGCAAAAGCTATCCCCCAGATTGGAAAAATAACTGAAATTAATATTCTAACATGTTTATTCCAAAACCTTGTAGAAAGCCACGACCAGACCGTTAAAATTATTTGTAGCGGAACGAATGTCATGAAGCCGGCAATTGCAATGTACTTAGTAGGATAATCAAACAGCGAATACATATAAAAAGTGCCCAATGTAAGGACAATAATTATCGCCAAAATAAAACTAGAAGCTTTTAGATTTTTTTCCTCTTCCCGTAAGAAGGACAGGTCTTCTTTTCTGATTGTTAACCAGCCTGATACATAGCTAGCCAAGAGTAAGAAACTCGTTATAATAAGGAGATAATTGTTTGATGGCGCCAACGGCAAAACCCAAAGTAGAACCACTATGAATGATAAACCAAGCCACAAAGTGCCTAGCGCTCGCTGGTAGGCAAGGTTAAATAAATGTTGCTCCCTTTCATCAGCTGGCCTGTGAATAAACCAAAAAAAGTTTTTCATGATTTATAAATTAGGAAAATAGAAAATATTTTCGATTTGAACACCAAACAATTTTGCCGCTTGATAAGCTAATAAGAGGGTTGGCTGATATTTTCCCTGTTCAAGCGCAATGATGGTTTGTCTAGTTACGCCCAACTTTGAAGCAAGTTCCTCTTGGGTCATGCTTTGCTTGAGTCGGAATTCTTTTAATTTTGAATGTATAATCATTATTTTTATGTAAAATATATTTTACATTGCTACTTAAATGTAAAGCATACTTTACATTATGTCAAACTGCTTATTCACACAGGTGTGCACTCACGCCCTGGTGTACCTAAACCGTTGTACGATTTTATCTATTGCGAATTTCGCTTTGCCGCTGTCACTATGCATGTCCGCATTTTCCTGCACTTGCCAATTTTCGGCTTGCTCGTGCTCACAATTGATTAGTCCATGATGCGCAATTCTTTCATGGGCTTTACATAAAGGCTGAATTTGATCGGGATCGTGGATATGCTTAAGCGCCCACCTTTGCGTGTGATGAAGGATTGCATAAGGCTTATTGCAGCTCGGAAACGCGCATTGGCCGTTTGTCCTCAGCAAAACAAAATTTACGATTTTCGCTGGAATGTAGCGCGAATCTGTTTTTACCGACTCCGGCTTTTGCTCTTCCACACGCTCATCACGAATTTTTAGCAGATGCTTCATTAAGTCGTTGTAGTCGCCGTTTTCGCCTTTTAGTTTTTCGAGTTGAGCTAAGATTTGCGGATCAAGTTGCATTGGAACCAGCTTTTTGACAGGTTGTGAATTTTCTTGGCTATTCAGAATTTCCGTACTAGTACAGATTTCGGCCTCATTTTGCGGCTTCTGTAAGCCACCATGATTTTCGTTTTTTTCTTGGCCATATTCGGTGATCGCAGAATTTTCATCCATTTTTCTGATTTCTTTTACATAAGTTTCCAAAGTATTCTTGCTCATTGTCATCGCTTTTTCTGCCCAAAAATCCATTGTTTTTTGTGTAACAATGCTGATTATTGGCCTGACCGCGTTCAACCCCTTTTGCGCAACCACATTCTTCAAAACCGGCTTATCCTGAATTTTTCTTAAAATTCTAAGTGCATCATCAACGCCAGAACGGCTCATTCCAGCCAATTTTGCCGCATATTCATAAATGCAGGAAAAACCTTTTTTGCGCCAAATTTCATATTTCTCAATTTCCGGCAGCAGCAGCGCACATCTACGTGTCCACTCTTTGGCGTTCTTGCCACACATTACAAATTCTGCGTGCAGAAATTTTTCCTGGATGGTGATTTTGGGAGAGCGTTGTTCAGTAATTTCATTCATAAATTTTGGGTTAAATTCTTAATGTTCGCATATCAAAATTCTCCTTCTGCAAAGCCTTAAAGTCCACATCAAAACTTCAAAATACGATGACAAATTCAGTCATTATTTTATGGGTGGGCACATACTCACCTTGCCTAAAATTTTTAATGTGGTTTTGTTGAGTATGCATTTAAAATTAATATGAAAATGCCTCAAAAAAATTATGTAAAAAAGGACTCAACTCAATATTGTCCACTTGATGAAAAAGCAATTTTGAAACTGGCCATAGATGCTGAGAAAGAATACAAAGCAGACAAAACAAAAGTGCTCAAAAGTTTGAGAGATTTGATGTAGGGGCGGAAAAAAGATGTTGCTGTTATATGTTGTACCTGATGTGGTTTTGTTTTTTTTGACGCTGCCTGAATTCTCGGTTAAGATTCGGAGGCTATTTGTAGTATTTCTAGATATTATTTTTCAAAATTATGGCTAAAGTTGATCGCAACGAGGTTGTTAAAAACGAAAATGAAGAGCTTCATGGCATGCGCCATACTTGCGCGCATATGCTGGCTCAAGCGGTCCTGGAGATGTTTCCGGAGGCTAAACTTGGTATTGGCCCAACCATAGAAAATGGCTTTTATTATGATTTTGATTTGCCACGCACATTGATTCCGGAAGATCTGGAAATTCTGCAGGGTAAAATGGAAAGAATCGCTAATGAAAGACAAATTTTTGAGCGCCTGGAAGAACCTGTAGATAAAGCGATTGAGTTTTTTAAGAAGGTTGGCCAGCCATATAAAATGGAAATTGCGGCTGATCTTAAAGATGAAGGTGAGACTATTGTGACCTTTTATGAAAATCGTTTACCGGAAAATTACAAAGGTAAAAGCGGCGCGGCTGGCGATTTAAAGTTTTCTGATTTGTGTCGCGGCGGTCATAGTGAAAATACCGGCAAAACCGGTGCGTTTAAACTAACAAAAATTGCTGGTGCATACTGGCGTGGTGATGAAAAACGTCCGATGTTACAGCGTATTTACGGCGTTTGTTTTAAGAGCAAACAGGAACTTCATGAATATTTACAAAGGCTGGAAGAAGCAAAAAAGCGTGATCATAGAAAGCTTGGTAAAGAACTGGAACTGTTTACAATTTTGGAAGAAATTGGGCCGGGCATGCCGCTTTTTTATCCTAAGGGCGCAATCCTCAGACGCACAGTAGAAAATTATATTACCGAACTGCAGGAACGCCGCGGTTATGTGCCTATCTGGATTCCGCATATTACCAAAGGCCGTTTGTATGAAATTTCTGGCCATTTGCAGAAGTACGATGCCATGTATCCATCAATGTCGCTGAAAGATGAAGCGGAATATTATCTTAAGCCGATGAACTGTCCGCATTTTATGATGCTTTATAAGAGCTTGCCGCATTCTTACAGAGAGCTGCCGGTTAGATACGTTTGTACAACTACAAATTATCGCTATGAAAAATCCGGGGAATTAAACGGCTTAACACGCGTTCGTGCGCTTACGCAGGACGATTGTCACGTATTTATGCGTCCGGATCAGATTGAAGGTGAAATTAATTTGATGCTGGATATGATTGGCGAAGTTTATAAAACTTTTGGGTTTAATGATTTCTGGGTGCGCATTTCTACACATGATCCGGCAAATAAAGAAAAGTATATTGGTGATCCTGAAATCTGGAAAAATAGTGAAGCGGCGCTGACCAGGCTGATTGAAAACCGTGGCTGGAAGCATGAAATTGGAGTTGGGGAAGCGGCTTTTTATGGACCTAAATTGGACTTTATTTTTAAGGATGTGTTAGGCCGTGACTGGCAACTTTCAACAATTCAGTTGGATATGAATCTGCCAAATCGGTTTGAGCTGGAGTATGTGAATGCGGAAGGCGGAAAAGAAAGACCGGTAGTAGTTCATCGTGCGATTTTGGGCTCTACCGAGAGATTTTTAGGTATTTTGATTGAGCATTTTGGCGGCGCGTTCCCTGCCTGGTTGGCTCCGGTTCAAGTTGCGATTTTGCCAGTTTCAGAAAAGCATAATGAATATGCTCGCAAATTACAGGCGGAGTTACAGGATGCAAGCGGTTTTGGCGCGTACGGCACTGGAAGCGGCATTCGGGTTGAGATAGACGAAAACAATGAAAGTCTTGGCAAAAAAATCCGCGCAGCAGAACTTAAAAAAGTGCCTTATATGCTGATCGTTGGCGATAAAGAAGTCGAAACCGGCTCAGTCTCTGTGCGCAGTCGCAAGACCAAAGAGCAGACCGGCATGAGCAAAGAACAGTTTGCTGAAAATATCCTGGAGGAAATTAGAACCAGGAGTTTGTAGATAAATTTTCGAGAATTTAAAACCCTTCACTATCACCATTATCAGGATTTGCGCCCTCCTTGCCATCAACTGAAGCTAATACTCTGCCAGCTGCAGATCGTACATGGCTTATCGGAGCCTCTGGAATTGAATGAGGACTACCGGTTAATTTATAGTAAGTTTCTAAAAGTAATTGTTCGTATCTTGCTCTAACTTTGGGTTCTGCTAATAATTTATTAATAACATTAATTCTGGACTTGGGGTCTGTTATAATCTTACTCCATTTATGAATATGTCCTAAACCATACCAACTTACATCGTCAGCAACACAGTGAACTAAATAAGATAAACCACCATTTTGCTGAAGTTCATTAATAAATGTGACGATTTTTTTTTCAGAATTTGCACTCTCTTTAGCTCCATCTTTCTGATGCCCATTGTTTGCTAAATAGAGCATTTTCTCTATTGTAGATAATATTTCTTCTGCTTTTCCATCTAGCTCAATTTTCTTAATTCCCCTTTTTCCTGCACTTGTATCCAATATTAAGAAAGGATTTAAATCTCCATCCATGAAAACTTTCACTATACTATGATTATCGCCAAATAGAGCCTTTCCGCTAGGACCTCGGGCACAATTCAAATTCCATCCTTCTTC
The DNA here is from genome assembly GCA_964582265.1 of uncultured Candidatus Peribacteria bacterium. GTDB lineage: Bacteria > Patescibacteriota > Gracilibacteria > UBA1369 > UBA1369 > JBAZYK01. The sequence continues at coordinate 11,262 of CAZOQT010000016.1, read as the reverse complement.
GGTTTTCATCATCGTATATATGTTTCCATCAATAACATTGTTGAGTTCACTTAAATCTCCCATATTATTCAAGCTTTGGACTATTTCTTTTCTTTCTAATAAAATGGGTGTTTGTTCAGTTTTCGACATAATTAGATTTTAATATGATGAAAATTCTTTTATATATTACAACACTGATCACTATTAGTCAAGCTCCGTATTTACTACCTCTTTATGCCTAACTGACCATTTTTTGCAGTTACCTTTCTTGGTTTCTTTTTTGCTGCGATTTTTTCGCGCTTTCGGTATGTTTGGGATCCGTATACTGCTGCAGGATGAAGAATGTTATCAACGGTCGGAGCCTCTCTTCTTGCGCGATATTTTCGATATGAGCTTTCCGTGTTGTCGCTTACACTATAAAGTAGGAAATCTTTAATGTTTTGCACCACGGTTACCTCAAAATTAAGTCTTGTCTGAGTCTTTTTGCCAACAACATATCCAGACAAATTTGCCCGTTTATGTACAGGGAATGCACTGCTTTTATGCTCTTTTTGCTGATCAAAGTTATTCTGCTGTTTGCCATCTGTCATGAAATTTTTGGCAAAATATTCACGAACAACTTCGTAATCATCGGGGTTGACTGGAATAATGCTGGTCCTTACCAAATCCGTAAAATCCGGTTGATCCTTGCCTTCGCGAATAAAATTAGACACAATCGACTGAAGATCCTTAGTATGGAATAACTGTTTTTTCTCGTTAGCATAAACGTAAACAGGGATCGTTTTAGGTCCTTCGTTAGCAGGAATAGTAATCTGGGTTTGATAAAAATTTTTATTTTCCAGCTCGTGCAAAACTGTACCATCTTCTTTTGCAATTTTTTCACCAGGATTCCCGGCTAAAGCCGATTCACCTGATACTAAATCATATTTTGGCTCGCCATTATTTTTTTCTTTAACCCTAAAAGAAATAGTTTTAACATCTGCTTTATTGATGTCACCCATTTGTAATAATTCTATAAAAAATTCTTCAATTTCTTCACGATCCCTTTCACGATTTTGAACATCTCTGGCATTTGCGCAGTTTCTAACCACTAATAGGTATTTTAAAATCATGCTTGCTTCATGACTTATAACCTTAAGAACATTGGTGCGCCCATGCCTTTTTACCAATTCTTCATGCCTTTCCGGAGTTAAGCTACTTAGTAGATGAATTGGTCTTACGCTCCAATCCAGCAATTGTTCAATGCTGCCTGCCGCTATAATTTCTTCGGTAAAATCAAATTCTTTTCTAATTGGCTCAGCCGAATAGGTATCGGCAAAAAACTCATCAAAAGTCCATTTAATAAGGTCTTTTGCTTTTTGAAGATCATTTGCGATTGTTTGCTGATCGCTATTACTAAAATAATGTCTAATCTGAGCTGCTCGATGATCACTTTCGGCATCAAGAAACTCCCAAATGGCTTTTTGAGCATTTTTGGCTGGTATTACTTTTTCCAAATCTTTCTTATTAGTTTTTACGAATTCATCAAAATTTGGATTATGACTCATTTTTGCAGCACGCACTCTTGCAATCTGAGGCTCAAAAAATCTATTCCAAATTTTATCAAATTCAACTTCGGTTGGGCGTGGAAAACCGTTTGTATCATCTGGCAAATTTGAATCGATTGCTGATCTGAATGCATCAATTCCAGCTTCAGGCAAACCCGTTTTTCTCATAAACCAGCTAAACAGTTCATGATGCAAAAGATGTTCATCCAAAATGTCATTTTCATCTAGAAAATCAACAAATTTGGCGATGTTTTTTTGATTTTCTTCACTTATAATTTCTGCTTCTTCTGGAGAAATAAGCCTTGGAAAAATATAATCTCTCATAAATTCTTCAGGACCGGTTGCAAATTCCTCTCTAAAAGTTTTTTTGGAAATATGCGCTGCTGCCTGGTTGATTTTAGCGACCAGTAAGTCCCTAGTTTGCTTATCAAAAAGATCAATAACCTTTAAACGTGGATGTTCTTTTTTAAGTTTTTGCAATCTTTGGTAAAGCGAGGAAATACTTTTATCGTAACTATCCAAAAATTGACTTAACTGATCTTTGGCTGTTTTGAATTCAGGATCATCCTGCGTTAACGGATCTAAACTTGATGAGTCATTAATTTCCAAAGCGCTTTCAATCTTAACCTGCTCCAAAAAGCCCGCTGCCAAGTTTGTAGCAAAGCCATTGTTAAATAAAGCCATGAATTCATGATCGAGCATGCCGTATTCTGTAAAAGCATGTATGACTAAATCGTGTATCAAGCCTTTGATTGATGCACCAGGTCTATCATTTAATTGCTCTGCGTAAGTAGCAAGTGCAGCAAATTTAGGACTATTCTTAATATCTGATAAACCTTTTTTTTCTGAATTACGGGATATTGGCTGTACTGTTTCCATATTTTGCTTGATGAATTTGATGGATATAAAAAAACCTCTTTTTTGTGAAGAGGTTAATGGTTTTTACGTTTTTTTTATAACTACCTCTTCACGGCCAAATTGGGTACATTAATCATAAACTTGCAAATATTAAGCTTTGCAGTCTTGTTTCCACGGACCCAATTTTGTTGTTGTGAAGTTTTCATTGGCCTTCATTTTATGGATTTGAGGTCTATTGTCAAGAAAAATTTCAAAAACGTATGTGCGGAAATTTTGTTTACTCCAAGCCTTGATATAAAATGTATTTTGAAAAAATTTTAAACATAAATATGGGGTGGACTAATAGAATAAATCGCGCGATTGAATTGCTGTACTTAGCAGTAATATTTATATTGCCGTTATTTTTTTTGCCAAATATTTATACTACGTTCGAAATCCCCAAGGTAACACTTTTAAGAAGCGTTACGCTAATTTTATTGGTTTTAAGCTTGCTAAAACTGGCAATAAGCAAACACTTTGCGCTCCCAAAAGCGGCTTCGCCCCATGCGCACCCACAGGTACATAAATGGCTGCAAATAAGCCTAATTAGCTTCTGCTGCTTTTACATATTAGCAACAATTTTTTCCATTTCTCCACTAACAAGTACCTGGGGATTTTATCCTAGATTCCAAGGCTTATACACTTTTTTTATTTATTTTATATTTGCGGCAATCATCTTCATGTATGGGGTATCGGATAACACTGAAACAGTCACAAAGCGCTTGAACCGGATCATATGCGCCATTTTTATTTCCAGCGCCCTGGCTTCATTAATCGCCATTTTACAAAAGTTTTTGCCAGGCTTTTTACCTTTTTGGAATGATGCGGCCTTTGAGGGCAGGATTTATGGCACCATGGGCAATCCCAATTACCTGGGTGGATTTTTAATTATGGTGATTCCGTTAATGCTGATGCGACTGATCGAAAAAAGGAATACAGGGTATAAATTTGCGGGAATATTAGTCGGTCTGGTTTTTAATTTTGCAGCTCTATATTTTACCTATAGCCGCGCTTCATATTTGGGCTTAGTCACAGCGTTAGTCTTATTTTCCTGGGTTCTAGCAAAAAAAAAGCGTTCACCAGGGATTTTTTTAGCAACTGCAGCTACAATATTGGTACTGGTGGGAATTGTTGGATCTATAAATACTTTTGGGCAAAACTTAAAATCAACCTTTTGGGAAAGACTAAAATTTAATGGCGCATACAGTGAATCGATTGAAACAAGGCTGGAGATCTGGCCTGCGGCAGCTAAACAAATTTTAAATCGTCCTTGGTTTGGTTATGGGCCTGAAACTTTCGCCTTAAGCTTTGCCAAATTTGCTCCTGCGAATATAAATACTGACCTTTCTAAGGCGGCTTATCCGGATCGGGCACATAACGAAATTTTAGACATTGCCGTGCAAATTGGTATTCCGGGACTTGTTTGCTATTTGGCATTTTTGGTTCTGCTTTTTTATGCTGTTACGCGCAAAATCCTTAATGATAAAAGCGAATTGGCGTGGACTTATTTAGGTATCTTATGTGGTATTTTAGCCTTATTTGTCTCTAATCAATTTGGTTTTTCCGTCACGGTCCTGTGGGTCTATTTATTTTTATTTGTGGCGCTTTTGATGAGATATTTGTACCAAGATAATTCAAGAATTTTAAACCTGAATATATCAAAAACCCTAAAAGTGATAATCGTTTTTATAACATTACTATTTGCGGCAGGCATAATTTTTTTTAAAGACATTCGCCTGATAGAAGCAGATTATTATTATCGAAAAGGGCTCGAAAACCCCACTGGTCAACTTTCAAGCCAATATAATTTTAAAAAAGCAACTACGCTTCAGCCAAATTTTGAGCAATATCGAATTGAACTGCTTAAATAATTAATTGATTAAAGAAAAAAAATTTGGGGGTTGACTTTTTAAAATTGCTTCTTAAAATGTGTGGCTGGCTTTAGGTTAAAGAAAAGCTTTGATTTTTGTAATGTTTAAGCCATTCCCATGGGCATCCAAGATCTAGAGATTCATCTTTCACCAAAAACTGTATTTGAAATAGCACCTGGAATTCCAGTGACAAATACTGTTATTACAATGTGGCTCGTAATGGCGATTTTGATTTCTTTGGCTCTGGCCGCTCGCCTAACGCTTAAATATGTTCCACGTGGTTTTTTTCAGAATTTTGTAGAATGGTCTCTGGGTGGACTACATAATTTTATGGAAGAAGTGGGAGGAAAATCAGCAAAAAGACACTTCCCGATTTTTATCACATTCTTTTTAACTATTCTTTTTTCTAACTGGCTGGGAATAGCCATGGGTGTAGTAGCAGAAGAACTCGGATTTTTACGCGCGCCTACAAGCGACTTAAACACCACTGCGGCATTTGCGATTGTGGCATTTATCTATTTTGAATATCAGGGCATGAAAGCACATGGGATATTTGGTCATCTTGGGCATTTTGTAAACCTTAAAGCCCTATTCACCAAAGGCCCAATGGGGATTATTGATTTCTTTGTTGGTCTTTTGCACATTATTTCTGAGCTGGTACGTCCACTAGCCTTGGCGCTTCGTCTTTTTGGAAATATTTTTGGGGGAGAAATTGTTTTGACTGTAGCATTCTTATTGATTGGGCCGGGCTTTCCACTGCCGTTCATGGGGCTTGAATTTATTATTGGTTTGATCCAGGCATTTGTGTTCTCTGTGCTCTTTTTGACATTTACTGCTTTAAATACAGCACACGAAGAAGAAGATCATGAAGTTATTGCGCCAACTGCAAATGAACAATCTGCACCTGTTGATATTATCATCGGGCGCAAACCACATGAAAAAGCATCAGCAGCTTAATCGCTCGCTGCCGGTCTTTAGGGATTTCTTTTGACTTCCCATTAAAGGCCGACACTGAGAGATTATCTCATCATTTATTTCTTAACTCATAAAATATGAGTCTCACAACATTGGCTGCAGCGCTTGCAATTACATTGGGCGTATTAATGCCAGCTTTCTCTATTGGTCGCATTGGTGCAAAGGCGGTTGAATCTATCGCTCGTCAACCAGAAGCAGCTTCTAAAATCCAGTTGAACATGATTCTTGCTGCTGCGTTTGCAGAAGGTCTTGGTATTTTCTCTTTCGTTATCGCAATTTTGATCTTAAATAAATAGTTCTAATATGAACGAATTTTCTTTTCTCCCGGTTGCCTATGCAACAGCCGAGGAGGTTACGGGTAGTGCCGGAGCGGAACATGCCGAAAAAGCTGGTACTGCAGAAGCTATAACAGAAGTGCCAGAAAAAGCGCATGAAGCGCAAGGTCTTTCGGTTCAGCCGATTGTTGTTCTTGAACAGGCTTTTAACTTGTTAATCTTATTGGCGGCTTTGTATTTTATTTTATACAAGCCACTGCTCAAAATGATGGGTGAACGTGAGCAAAAGATTAAAGATGGGGTAGAAAACGCAGACAAAGCACAAAAAATGCTTAATGAAGCTACTTCTACTCAATCAGAAATGATCAAAAAGGCTAACATGGAAGGCCAACAAATCATGGAAAAAGCCCGCAAATCAGGTGAAGAACTTAAATCCGGAATTTTGCTGGAAGCTCATAACCAAGCTGATCATATTATCAAAGCTGGTCATCAATCTGTGGAAATGGAAAAGTCCAAAACTTTGCAGGAACTTAAGGGCAAAGCGGTTAGCATTGTTGTAAAAGCAACCGAAAAAATCCTCAAGGAAAAATTGGACAGCCAGAAAGATGCCAAGTTTATTGATGAAAGTCTTAATTCTCTTAGTGTTTAGCGCATGATTTCTTCTAATTCTCATCTAAAATACGGCAAAGCACTTTATGAAGTTGCTGCTTCTAAACAAGAAGAAGAACGTGTTTTGCATGAGCTTAAGGCAGCATGTGACCTTTATCATCATGTAAAGGTCAAAAAATTGTTGGACGCTTTGAATGTACTGGAAAAATCAGCCCGGGATGAAGTTTTGAATAAAACTTTTGAGGGGAAGGTTAATCCTCTAATCTTGAATCTGTTAAAAATGTTGGCTGGATCAAGAAAAATGGTTATTTTGCCGAAAGTTTATGAGGTTTATAGCCATTTGTATCACGAAGCTAAAGGCATAGAAGAAGTTACTATTACTTCCGCGCGAGCCTTAAGTAAGGAAGAAGAACACGCTCTTGTGAAAAAGTTAGAAGAGAAGAAAAAGAAAAAGATTAGCGCACATTTTCAAATTAAACCTGAACTGATTGGTGGAATACAGGTTCTTGAAAAGGGATATCTTTATGATGGCTCGATCCAAAATTATTTGGAAAGTTTGCAAAAATACCTTTTGCATCAAGAAACCCCTTTTGAACAATTATAAAAAATTAATTATAAATTATAAATTTAAGAACTATGCAAATTAATGCCCAAGAGATTACAGAATTCCTAGCCAAACAACTGGAGAATTATGAGTTTCAACCAGAAAAAACTGGTGTAGGAACGATCGTAATGATCGGTGATGGAGTCGCCCAAGTTAGCGGTCTTAATGACGTTAAGATGGGTGAAATGATTGAGTTCCCAGGCAATACCTTTGGTATGGCGATTAATCTTAGCCAGGATACCGTTGGTTGTATTTTGTTTGACCAGGGAAAACATCTAAAAGAAGGCGACATGGTTAAAAGCACTGGCCGCGTGATGGAAGTACCAGTTGGTGAAGCGCTCACAGGCCGTGTAGTGAATGCTCTTGGACAACCAGTTGACGGCAAGGGACCTGTTAAAACAACCAAGTTCCGCCCAATTGAACACAAAGCGGAAGGTGTAATTTTTAGAAAATCAGTAAATACTCCTTTGCAAACCGGTATTAAAGCTATTGATGCCATGATCCCAGTTGGTCGCGGTCAACGTGAGCTTATCATTGGTGATCGCCAAATTGGTAAAACCGCAATTGCAATCGATACAATCATCAATCAAAAAGGCCAAAACGTTCATTGTTTTTACGTAGCGATTGGCCAAAAACAATCAACTGTTGCGACTGTAGTTAACAAATTGCAACAAATGGGTGCAATGGAATACACAACTGTGGTTGTGGCTACAGCTTCTGATGCTGCTGCGCTAAGTTTTATTGCTCCTTATGCAGGCTGCGCTATGGCTGAAGATGTTATGTACAGCGGCAAAGATGCCTTGATTGTTTATGATGATCTTTCAAAACATGCTTGGGCTTATCGTGAAGTTTCTTTGTTACTTCGCCGCCCACCAGGTCGTGAAGCGTACCCTGGAGACGTATTTTATCTACATTCCCGCTTGCTGGAACGTGCATCCCGCCTTGCGGATGATTTAGGTGGTGGATCACTCACAGCGCTTCCAATTATTGAAACACAGGCCGGTGACGTATCTGCGTACATTCCAACTAACGTAATTTCAATTACAGATGGTCAGATTTACCTTGAAGCCGAACTATTTTATGCAGGTAAACGTCCAGCTATTAACGCCGGTATTTCCGTATCACGCGTAGGTGGTTCCGCTCAAATTCCGGTTATGAAAAAGGTTGCCGGTAACTTACGTTTAAGTTTGTCTCAATTCCGTGAAATGGAAAGCTTTGCGCAAATTGGTTCTGATCTTGATCCTCAAACAAAATCATTATTGGAACGTGGCCAACGCATGACAGAAGTATTAAAACAGCCTCAATATCAACCACTCCCAGTATCTAAACAGGTAGCGATTATTTTCGCGGTAAATGCAGGATTACTGGATGACGTAGAAGTTAAGGATATCCGTGACTTTGAAGCTAAATTGTATGATTACTTGGATACCAAATATAAGAACTTACAAGAATCCTTAATGGTTTCTAAGAAGTTTACATCTGAACTTGAAGAACAACTTAAGAACGCGATAAATGAATTTAAACAGGGTTGGACGAAATAAATTAATATTAGTAATTAAGATTAAATAAATGGCTTCTCTTAGAGATATAAAACTCAGAATCAGGTCGGTAAAATCGACCCAAAAGATTACCAAGGCCATGGAAATGATCGCAGCTTCTAAAATGAAGCGTGCCCAGACACAAGCCTTAAAGGGTCGTCCATATTTGCAGAAACTTTCGCAAATTATTGCGAATCTGGTTTATTTGAGCCAACCAAGACTCACTCATCCTCTGCTTAAAAAAAAGAAAGCTGTTAAGAATGTTGGTTACATTTTTATCACAGCAAATCGCGGTCTTTGCGGAGCTTTTAACAGCAATGTTATCCGCAAAATGCTGGAAATTCTGAAAGAAAAAAATAATACTCAAGAAACTGTTTTAACTGTAGGTAAAAAAGGGCGTCAGGCTATGGAACGCATTGGAAAAGCAGTTCTAGCTGATTTTGAAACAATGTCAGATAAACTTAGTTATTTGGATGCGCTTGGTGTAAGTCGTGTAGTGGTTGATGACTTTTTGGCAGGTAAACTGGATGAAGTTTATATGGTTTACAATCATTTTTACTCTACAATCAGCCAAAAACCGGTCGTGCAAAGATTACTTCCTGTTACAGTTGATAAAAGTCATTTAACTCCAGGTGTAAAACGTGATTATATTTTTGAACCTGGTAAAGAAGCGCTTTTAGATGAGTTACTACACAGATATATAGAAACAAATGTTTACCAGACTTTGCTTGAATCGCAGGCTTCTGAACAAAGTGCCCGTATGATGGCAATGAGACAGGCTTCAGATAACGCCACAGAAATCGTTGATAACTTAACTTTGAACTATAACAAAGCGCGTCAGGCTAAGATTACAACTCAAATTCTGGAAGTGGTGGCTGGCAGCTAAATTCCTCAAATAAATTAAACAATTAACATTTTAAAAACTTATTATGGCAAAAGGAAAAATTACTCAGGTTATTGGTCCGGTGGTGGACTTTGCCTTCTCTGCAGATGAACTTCCAAAAATTTTGGAAACAGTAGAAGTAATGAATGGCAAAAACAAGCTGGTGATAGAAATCCAGCAACAGCTTGGTGATGGCCAGGTTCGTGGTGTGGCGATGGATTCCACCGATGGACTTGTTCGTGGCCAGGAAGCAAATTCAACTGGAAAATCAATCACTGTGCCAGTTGGTGAAAAAGCTTTAGGACGCCTATTAAACGTTCTTGGTGAACCGATTGACGCGCTAGGCCCAGTAGAAAGCAAAGAACGCTGGGAAATTCATCGTCCAGCCCCAACTTTTACCTCTCAATCTTCTCAAACAGAAATTTTTGAAACCGGCCTTAAAGTAATTGACCTTATTTGTCCTTTTGCCAAAGGTGGTAAAGTAGGTCTTTTTGGAGGCGCCGGTGTAGGTAAAACAGTGCTTATTCAAGAGCTTATTCGTAATATTGCCAAGGAACATGGTGGTTACTCTGTGTTTGCCGGTGTAGGTGAACGTACACGTGAAGGTAATGATCTTTGGAACGAAATGAAAGATTCCGGAGTTATTGATAAAACTGCCTTAGTGTTCGGTCAGATGAATGAACCACCGGGAGCACGTTTACGTGTGGCGTTGACTGGTCTTACCATTGCGGAATATTTCCGTGACGTGGAAAAACGTGATGTGTTACTATTTATTGATAACATTTTCCGTTTCACTCAGGCTGGTTCCGAAGTATCTGCGCTGCTTGGTCGTATGCCATCTGCGGTAGGTTATCAACCAAACTTGGCTACAGAAATGGGTGCTTTACAGGAACGCATTACATCTACTAAAGATGGTTCTATTACATCTGTACAGGCGGTTTACGTGCCTGCGGATGACCTTACAGATCCAGCTCCTGCTACAACCTTTTCACATTTGGATTCTACGGTAGTACTTTCACGTGCGCTCTCTGAAAAAGGTATTTATCCTGCAGTTGATCCTCTTGATTCAACTTCAAGACAATTGGATCCAAATGTTGTTGGAAAAGAGCATTATAATGTTGCCCGTGAAGTTCAACGTGTACTACAGCGCTATAAGGACTTACAGGATATTATTGCTATTTTGGGTATGGATGAACTTTCTGAAGCAGATAAAATGCTGGTTACACGTGCTCGTAAGATTCAACGCTTCCTTTCTCAACCAAACTTTGTGGCTGAGACATTTACAAACATTCCAGGTCAGTACGTAAAGATGAAGGATACAGTTCGTGGATTTGCAGAAATTTTGGCTGGTAAACACGATGATTTAACCGAACAGGATTTCTATATGGTTGGTACAATCGAACAAGCCCGTGAAAAACACGAGAAAGCTTTAGCGGCTGCTAAGAAATAGTTTTAAGTCAATCACCTCCCAAAGAATATGTTTCATTTGAGTATAGTTACGGCGGAAAAAACAATTTTTGACTCCGATATTGAAATGTTGGTGGCTCCAGCGGTGGATGGTGAAATTGGAATTTTGACCAATCACCACCCTTTGGTGACCAAGCTGGGTCCTGGTGGCCTTAAGGTAACAAAAACCGATAAAACCGAAGAATATTTGTTTATAAGCGGTGGTTATCTGGAGGTTAACAATAATAAAGCGACCATTTTGGCGGATGCTTTGGAAAATGTAGAAGCGATTGAAAAAGAACAGGCTAAAGCAGCCCGCGAACGTGCTCAAAAAATGCTAAAAGAAGCCAAGGACGACTTAATGCGTGAAAACCTGGAAAAAGAGTTACAGGTACACATGTTGCGTGAAAGACTTGCAGATATAGCAGAAGCAAAAAAGAGGAAATAGGTGGATTCAACTGACGAAAATTTAAGCTGGAATAAAATTGAATATAAAAGAGCCCTAAATTGGGCTCTTTTTGTTTATCTAAAATTGTTGTGAATTAGGAAGTCTTTTTATTCTCTGTATTCTGATTGACTGCGGTCCCCACTCCTCCATTAACCTGGGCAATTTTTTTAGCTGCTTCGGTTTCTTTTGC
>CAZOQT010000015.1:0-25448 GCA_964582265.1 uncultured Candidatus Peribacteria bacterium | reverse complement strand
TTGATGCCGCGTTGCAGCTATATTTAGACATTTTTAACCTATTTATTTACATTTTGCGACTTCTTTCCAGTCGCTCTAGAAATTAATATGAAACTGCCACAACTTACTTTTCGCGTTTCTAAGCTCTGGAATAGTGCGCAAGGAACAGTCGAAAAAGAGAAAATCGATCAAAAAATAGAATACCCGGGAGAAATATTGGATTTTGCCAGCAATTTTCAGGCTGATTTGATGCTTATTAAGTTAAAGGAAGAAATCAGTGTTTTGCTGAATAATGCGCATGTAGACGTCAACTTTATTTGCCAACTATGTTTGGAGCCCTTTGTTCAAACCATTTTAGTTCCAGAAGCAGAAAGGGAATTCTATCACGATAAGCCAGATGATGTTGATGATCCAACTGATACCTATTTGATCAATTTAAAGGCTATGACCATTGATTTAAGTGAGATGGTCCGTCAAGAAATTATCTTGCATTTTCCGCTTATTCCAGTATGCTCTAAAGGCTGTAAGGGTCTTTGTATGCACTGTGGCGTTAATAAAAACAGCACCAAGTGCAAATGCAAAGATGATGATGAAAAAATGGAAACATATCAACCATTTAAAGATCTGAAAAAGCTTGTTGTTAAAAGCCAAAAGAAGAAAAAATAGAGCACAGAAATTACTTACAGAAATTACTAATTACTAATTATTAATTACTAATTAAAAAATGAAGCATCCAGTACCTAAGTATAAAAAATCTAAAGGCCGTTCAGGTAAGCGCTATCACAGCTTTACCCATCATACACAGGTTAAACTTAAGGGGATTGTGAACCTTAATGATTGTACAAACTGCAAAGAGAAAAAATTGAATCATCATGCTTGCCCAAATTGTGGTCATTACAATGGCAAAAAAGTACTTGATATGGGTAAAAAGATTGATCAAATCACCAAAGTAAAAGCCTAAACATGGCCAGTTATCGCCATTTAGCTCGCATTGCTGTTATGCAAACCATCTTCACCTACGAATTTCGTGGCGGTGAAGCTAAGGAAATTTTGGCATATAATTTGAAAGAATATGCTGATCGCCTTAAAGACGTTTCCTTTGCCCAGGATTTATTAAAAAATGTCCTCGATAAAAAGAAGGATATTTTAGATGTATTGCAAGAGGAAGCTCCAGAATGGCCTGTAGACAAAATTGCGCCTGTTGACCGGGCGATTTTGGAAATCGGGATATATGAAATCATTTTTTCCGATGATGTTCCTCCTATTGTGGCAATTAATGAAGCAGTAGAGGTTGCTAAAAGTTACGGTGACGTTAACGCCCCAAAATTTGTAAACGGTGTTTTAAGCACGGTAATGCATAAATATCGCCCTGAAGCTGTTCAAAAGACAGCCGAATCTCAGGCAAACGGGCAGTCCACCAAAGTGGAATCTGTCTCTAAAAAGGTGAAAAGTCCTTCAAAACAGCCAAAAAAAACTCAATAATTATTAGCTATCGTGAATCGTTATCAAAATCTTGAGGAAAAAATAAACATCAGCTTCAAAGACAAAAATCTTTTAGATTTGGCTTTTGTACACAAATCTTATGTAAATGAACACAAAGAAAAGCGACAAGAGTTCAACGAGCGTTTGGAGTTTTTGGGCGATGCAGTCCTGGAATTAGTAGTGACAGATTTTCTTTATAAAAATTACCCAACGGAGTCAGAAGGGGTTCTTACAAATTGGCGCTCGGCTCTGGTAAAAGGCAAACATCTTGCGGAAATATCCAATGAATTAAATTTAGGGGTATATCTATATTTAAGTCGCGGAGAAGAAAAATCTGGTGGGCGCAAAAAAAATTATATCTTGGCTAATACCCTGGAAGCTTTAATTGGCGCCATTTATTTGGATCAAGGTTATAAAGAAGCTCACAGTTTTATTGATCAGTTTATTTTAAAAAGACTTGAGCAGATATTAACCAAAGGTTTGCATATCGATGCAAAATCCAAATTCCAGGAAATTTCACAAGAACTTTTAAGCATAACTCCTGAATATAAATTGATCAAAGAAGAAGGTCCGGATCACAATAAGATCTTTACGATGGCAGCCTATATTGGCGAAGAAATGATCGCCAGTGGTGAAGGTTCCAGTAAGCAAAAGGCAGAACAAGAGGCCGCCAAAGAAGCTCTTAAAGCTAAGAAGTGGGAAGATGAACCAGGTGTTTTGACCAAAAACGAATAATAAAAAAGCTGATCAAAGCTGCAAAAATAAAAACGGCTTCGGATAGTAAAAAATTTACCTCAAACAGGGCAAGACTGGTAAAGTTCACTAAGATTTTAAAACCAACAGCAAGCCAAACAAAGCGTGTCATCATTTTTGTTATGGCAAACAGAATTATAATTGACATAGCAATATCTATCAAAATCATACTGGCATTTTCAACAAGTGGTGCTATAGCCATAAAAGTGTTTTGAGATTCTTCGTTTATTTGTTTATTTGCCTCTTCCAGTAGTTCAATTTGTTCGCTGGATGCCTGCGGAAACTCAGTTTTAATATCTTGTATATTCATCAGATAGTACATTCCAAAAGCATTTAGTAAGGTCAAGATTCCAATTATAAAGGCATTAAATCCAGTCCAACTAAAGCCAAAATAGACTATTTCTTTTGGTTTTCTAATTTGCTTCATAAATCGATCCAGTACTACAAACCTCCCAAGTTCCACAAATAAACCAGTTATAACCGCTGTAATTAGGGCCTTCCAGACTATATTAAGGCTTGTTATACCAGGGAACACAGAACTTAAATTGCCCAAAACAGCCATGTAAAATAACATGATAAAGGCATGAAAAGCGCCAGCCCGCCAAAAAGTTCGTCGGGGAATCATCCACTTTTTAGATAATTTGCTGGAAATTATTAACGGAGCAAAAAAAAGTATCAGTCCAGCTAAGAATGTTAGGATCAGATATGCCATACTTTAGGAATTTTTTATTTCAAATACAATTGGGAAAACATATACCTTGGTTCCCAGTTTAAATTCCGCAAAAGCAATATAAGCTCCATCCTTAGAGAAAGATGTTACAAAGCTGACTTGTCCTTTTGGAGCATCGCTTGATACAGGATACAAATTAATGAAAGTATCTGGGTCGCCTTCACGCAATAGGACTACGTGCCCCAATTGTCCAAACAAAGAAACCAAGTTGCTGACCGCCGTAGTGTTCTTATTTTTCAGATCAAAAGTAAGTTTAGACTGCTGGAAAATTACTGGATTTTGCAAATTTAGCTGGGCAATATAGTCTCCATTTGCCGCTTTTAAGTCGGTAGTTAAAGTTGGTAAAGGTAATCCGGAACTGGGATTTCTTACAATAAGTTCAGTACGTAAAATCTCTTCACGGCCTGATGTTGGAGTATAAACTACATAAGCATAATAAGTTCCAGGAGTGGGTAAGTTAGCTGCAGTTAGCCATTTGCCTCCAGCAAATGCCGGACGTAAATGCTGAAACTCTTTTAAATTTGAGGAAATAACAAAGTAATGAAGCTTTGCCTGGTCTACGATTTTTAAATCATTTGGAGTAATCGGTTTGTTTTTTGAGTCAAATACCTGAAATTCCAATGGTTGTCGGTCTAATTTTTTAAAACGATCGATTTTGTACTTTACGCGAGTATTAGCCAATTGAGCGCCGGGGCCTTGGGTAACGGTTTCACTTTGGGTCTTTGGTTTAACATTGGTTGTAGAAGTCTCTGTTTTTGGGCTGTTGGCATCATTTATTAGGTCACTTGTTTGATCCGATACAGGTTTAGAAAAAAACGAAACCATCACAACCAGCAGAATCACCAAAATAGAAAGTAGCGCTATCAGAAAGGAAGGATATGTATCTTTTCTTTTAATTTTTTTGATTTTCTTTGGCATATTTATTTAATAAAGAAAGACGTACAACATGACATATTTTAAAGCAAAATTGCTTTTCAAACAAATATATTTTCAAGAAAAAATTTGATAAAAAACCTTAAAGCAGGTAAAAGGGAGTTGGCCATAATTTTTTTCTTATCATTATGAAAAACTTTTCCCAGAGAATTCCCCGTCTTGGTACAGAGAATGCCTTTTCAGTGATCTCTAAAGCCAAAAAGTTCGAACGTGAAGAACTAGAACCACAAGGTAAAAAGTTGGTTTACCTACAAATTGGAGAACCAGCATTTGATTCACCGGAAAATGTAAAAAAAGCGGCAATCAAAGCCATTGAAGCTAATCAAACTCACTACACACCTTCCCCAGGTATTCCAGAATTCAGGAAATTAATTGCGGAAAAATATTCCGCTCGTTCTAGTGAGGCTTATACAATGGAAGACGTTGTGGTTATGCCAGGCGCAAAGCCAGTCATGTTCCATATGATCAACGCTTTAATTGATCCAGGTGATGAGGTTATTGTGCCAAATCCTGGCTTTCCAATTTATGAATCAGTAGTTAATTACCTTGGCGGAACAGCAGTTCCACTTCCACTTTTAGAAGAGCAGGATTTTAATTTCCTCTTGTCTGATTTAGAGAAGTTAATTACTCCAAAGACCAAATTATTAATTATCAATTCCCCACAAAATCCAACAGGTGGCGTACTTAAGCGCGAAGTTTTACAGGGAATTGCAGATTTGGCTATTAAACACGATTTGTGGGTTTTGTCGGATGAAATTTACGATCAGATTTTGTATGAAGGTGAGCATATTTCCATCACCAGCTTTAAAGGAATGCCAGAAAGAACTGTAATTTTAAATGGTGCTTCAAAAGCGTATGCCATGACCGGCTGGCGTTTGGGTTGGGCTGTTACCAAAAATCGTCAAATGGCTCAAATACTTGAACAATTAATCATCAACGATGTTTCCTGTACTGCTGCCATGATTCAGTATGCAGGTATGGAAGCCTTAAGTGGTCCACAGGAAGCTGTTGCTTCTATGCGTGAAGAATACAAGAAGCGTCGTGATTTGTTGGTGAGTTTAGTTAACGAAGTTCCTGGTTTTAGTTGCAAAGTTCCAAAGGGAGCGTTCTATTTGTTTGTTAATGTTAAGCCAATCTTGGCAAAATTAGGAATTAAAGCTTCTGAACTTGCAGATAAAATTATGCGTGAAGCTCATGTTGTAATTTTACCAGGTACAGCCTTTGGTGCTTATGGTGAAGGTTACATCAGATTTTCTTATGTTTCTTCTGAACAGGATATTAAAGAAGGAATGCGCCGTATGAAGGAATATATTGAAAAGATTTATCAACCAGTTGCCGCTTAATAAAATAAAATCCAAAAGAATTACTAAGTACTAATTCTTAATTACTAATTGGATAACATGCCAAAAATCTACGTTACTCGAGAAATTCCTGAAGCTGGTTTAAAACTATTAAGAGCCAAATATCCTGATTTTGAAATGAACGCAGGCGAACGGGTATTGGGCAAAGATGAACTCATAAATAAAGTTAAGGGGTGTGATGCCATTTTGTCTCTATTAACAGATGGCATGAGCGATGATGTTATGGCTGCGGCAGGACCAAATTTAAAAGTTATTTCAAACTATGCAGTTGGATTTAATAATATTGATCTCGCCGCTGCCAGCAAGCGCGGAATTAAAGTTACAAACACTCCCGGTGTTTTAACCGACGCTACAGCGGATTTAGCCATTGCTTTGCTTTTTGCTTGTGCTCGACGCATCACAGAGTCAGATAAATTTACTCGCGAAGGTAAATTTAAGGCTTGGGGACCACTTTTATTCTTAGGACAGGATATTCCAGGGAAAACTTTGGGTATCATTGGGGCAGGTAGAATTGGCAGCAATGTAGCAGTGAAAATGGCCAAAGGCTTTGGTATGAAAGTTTTATACGTAGATCAATTTGGTAACGAACCCTTAGAAAAGGAAATTGGCGCCAAAAAAGTTGACTTGGAAACTTTATTAAAGGAAAGCGATTTCATCTCCATTCACGTTAATTTGACAGAAGCAACAAGGCATATGATTGGGGAAAAGGAATTTGCTCAAATGAAATCAAATTGCATCTTGATCAATACTGCGCGTGGTCCGGTTGTTGATGAAAAGGCGCTTGTAAAAGCCTTGAAAGAGAAGAAGATCTTTTCCGCGGGGTTGGACGTGTATGAAAATGAACCAGCGCTTGAGCCAGGCTTAACAGACCTGGAAAACGTTGTGATTGTTCCACACATTGCCAGTGCAACCTTATGGACCAGAAACAAGATGGCGGAGATTGCAGTTCAAAATTTAATTGATGCGCTTGAAGGCAAAATGCCTGAATTTTGTGTTAATAAAGACCAGCTTGCTTAAACACTTCGCGATTTAATCAAATTTAAATGATTCTAAATCGAAAAGAAATTTTAGCAGATTTGCCACAAGATAAAGCAAATAAGTCCACTGCCTTATTTAATATTGTGGACACTGTTTTGGAAAAGTTATCGCCACAGAATTTGATTGGCGATTTTTTTAAAAAGAAAAATCTGAATCAGTATAAACGAATTGTAATTTTTTCGATTGGAAAGGCCGCTCATCAAATGGCCAAAGCTACAGAAGAATCATTGAAAAAATTCCATACACGTAAAGCTGATCTTATCTTGTTGGCTGATGAAGGACATCCGTTGCCTACGCAAAAGGGAGTCCTTAAAACCAAAAAAATGATTGAGGCCGGACGCATGCTGCAAAAAAACGATCTTGCGATTGTTTTAATTAGCGGCGGTGGCTCAGCCATGTTTATTGCGCCACTGCCTGGAATTTCTTTACCAGACGAAATTAATTTGACCAAGCAATTATTAAAAGCTGGTGCGCCAATTCAAGAATTAAATACTGTACGTAAACAAATTTCATCCGTAAAAGGAGGCAAATTTGCTGAAATTCTTTATCCGGCAACAGTTTGGGGATTGGTTATTTCTGATGTAATAGGCAATGATTTAAGTTCGATTGCTTCGGGTCCCATATCTGAGGATAGTTCAACACCGGCAGACGCGCTAAAAATTTTGGAAAAGTACAATGTCAAAGCAAGTTCTAAAATCATTAAAAAATTAGAAGATTCAAAGGCTGCAAATAAGTCAAAAAAAGAGAAGGGTAATTTTAAAAAAGCAGAAATTTTTAAGAATGTTAAAATCAAGATTATTGCGGATCATTTTACGGCATTGAAATTTGCAGCAGAAAAAGCAAAAAAACTTGGATTCAAGGTTACTGTTTCTAAAGAATTGATCCAGGGCGAAGCCAAAGAGGTTGCAAGTAAATGGCTAAACGAGGCGGAAATCAAGAATAGTAATAATGATAATTCGATTTTTATTGCAGCTGGCGAAACAACTGTAACCTGCAAAGGAAGCGGTTACGGTGGGCGCAATCAGGAATTTGTATTAAGCGCATTGCCACATTTTAAAAAGGACCAAATCATGCTTTCTATTGGGACTGACGGAATTGACGGCATTTGCCCAGAGCTGATTGCTGGCGTTATTGGTACAACACAAAATGTAGAAGTTGCTAAAAAAATGGGGCTGGAAATACCAAAATTTTTAGCAAGGAACGACTCATATACTTTCTTTAAGAAAACAGGTGGCCTAATTAAGACTGGTGCCACTGGGACAAATTTAGGTGACTTGATTTTGATAATACGGTGAATTGAATTTCCAATTTTTTACTTGCAATAATATTGCAATTAGGATAAGTTGAAATCAAATTCATTAATTTTTTTTATGAAAAAAAGTTTATTAACATTGGTTGTTTTTGTGCTTATTACAATGCTTACTGTTTTGAGTGGATGCACTGAATCAAGTGTAAATAGCACCCAAAAAATAAATGTCATTACAAGTTTTTACCCACTTTACGAAATTGTTAAAAAGATTGGAGGAGAAAAGGTTACAATTAGAAATATTGTTCCAGCGGGTGCTGAACCGCAC
Organism: uncultured Candidatus Peribacteria bacterium; assembly: GCA_964582265.1. Classification (GTDB taxonomy): domain Bacteria; phylum Patescibacteriota; class Gracilibacteria; order UBA1369; family UBA1369; genus JBAZYK01. The sequence continues at coordinate 17,598 of CAZOQT010000015.1, read as the reverse complement.
GAATATGAGCCAACTCCAAAAGATATTGTCGCTTTAAATGAAGCTGATTTAGTAGTTGTAAATGGCCTTGGCCTTGAACCATGGGCAAAAAAAGCACTTACGGAATTACCAGGAGAGGTAAAAATACTAAATTTGTCTGAGGCTTTAAATGCTTCTTCAGATCCACACATTTGGTTGGACCCAGTAAATTTCAGCAAAGAAGTGCAATTTGTTGCGCAAAAATTAAGCGAAATTGAACCAGCAGAGGCACCTGTTTTTCAAGAAAATGCCCAAAAATTCACAAAGGAACTGCAAGAACTTGATCAGGCGTTTAAAGGTGGATTAAATGCTTGTGGCACCAATGATTTTGTTACAAATCATGCTGCCTTTGGCTATCTTGCCAAACGTTATAATTTAAACATGATTGCGATTTCTGGGCTTTCTCCAGAAGCTGAACCATCTCCAAAAGAAATGGCAGAACTTTCGGAGACAATACGTCAAAAAAAGATTAAGTTTATTTTAACAGAAAGTTTGGTCAGTCCTAAAATTGCGGATACTTTGGCTAATGAGACTGGCGCACAAACTTTAATATTAAATCCACTTGAAGGGCTTACAGATGAAGAAATCGCCCAGGGCAAAAATTACGTCACCGTAATGCGTGACAATTTAAAAAACCTGCAAACTGCGATGGAGTGCAAATAATTGGTGGGCGAGAGAGGACTTGAACCTCCATGATCTTGCGATCACTACGACCTGAACGTAGCGCGTCTGCCATTTCGCCACTCGCCCTAATTTTATACGCCGGCCCATTTTAGCATGATGAAAACCGGATTTAAAGCTTCATTGTTTTTACCATCTTTGCAAATACAGATTTAAGCTCGTTCGAGCGCAAAACTGCCGGCTTACCTGTTGTTTCCAGTCTTGCGTATTCGGCCTTCATTTCAATCGCACCCAAAAGCGGCACACCTAAATCTTCTGAAATTTTTTGACCTCCACCTTTCCCAAAAATCGATCCGGACATATTTTCCACCACACCTAAAACACGCAAATTTAATTTCTGCGCCATTTTAATAGATTTTTTGCAGTCCAAAAGCGCTAAATTTTGTGAGGTTGTAATCGCTACAAAATTTGGTTGATCCAATATATTAAGTAAAGTCAAAGGCGCATCCCCGGTTCCAGAAGGCAAATCCACCACTAAAAAATCCAAATCTCCCCATTCTGTGTCGTGCACAAATTGCTCAATCACTCTGGAAATAATCGGTCCACGCCACATTAAAGGCTGATCAGAATGCGCTAAAAGAGGTGCCATAGAAACCACTTTCAAATTAAACTTCTCTAGCGGCAGAATTTTTTTATTCTCGCTCGCTATCAATTTTCCATTTATTTTAAGCACTTCCATTACATTTGGGCAATCAACATCTCCATCAAGTAAACCAACTTTATATCCCTCCATAGCCAAATAAGTCGCCAAATTTACAGACACAAATGTTTTGCCCACTCCACCTTTGCCGCTATGCACAACAATCGTTTTGCCAATCCCACTTGGTGTACCATGCCTAAAGCCTGGCTTTACACCTGCATTTAAGCCTTTAACCTCAACAGCGCGTACCTTTTGGCCAGTGACTTCGGCCAATTCATTCAGCAATTTTTTTAAAGATATTTTTTGCGTTAAAGCCGCGTGCGCCAAACTTTTATACTTAAAATGAGCTTCCGCTTCTACCGTTAAACCATACGCGGCCAAGATCTTTTTTGCCTTTGGAAAGATCTTAATTAGCTCCGAAATTTTTTCTTGTCCAGTTAGCATAGCTAAATTTTAAACAAAGTTTTAATATATACACGTTCGCGGTATTAGTGTCCGCAAAATCACAGAAAAGCGCATCAACATCATTTTAAAAGAATTTAATGGAAAAGCAAAACGTCATATTTGAAAGATCTGCCGGAATTGTAATTTTTCGTCAGTTAAAAGAGGGGAGGGAATATTTGATTTTGCATTACCCAGGGGGCCACTATGACCTTCCTAAAGGGCACGTAGAAGGTGATGAAACAGATCATCAGGCCGCGTATAGAGAACTAATAGAAGAAACCGGAATTAAAGAAATTATTTGGATAGAAGGATTTTCGCATCAAATTGACTATTTCTATATGCGAGGAAGCCAAAAAATGCACAAAGATGTCATGTTTTTCTTAGCGCGAACCACGCAAAAAAAAGTAACTATTTCCTTTGAGCATAAAGGTTATTTATGGCTGCCATTTGATCAGGCATACCAAAAGACGACTTTCATAACCGCCAAAACAGTTCTACAAAAAGCAGAGCAATTTCTAAAAAAGAGCGAAAAAAGGGATTGAGACGGTGCGTACTATGATCAATTACTCAAACACTACTTCATTCCGGCTTAAGTAATCATAAGCAAAATAAGACGCCACCACAGCTTCAGATGAACCCGTAATAGCTTGTTTAAATTTGCTGTCTGTTACATCTCCTGCCGCAAAAATACCTGGCAGATTGGTTTGAGATTGGCGATTAATAATGATTTCGCCGTGTCCATTTAGTTCCACGCCTAAATCCCGCGCAATTCCTGACATTGGTAAATGTCCAACCGCCACAAAAATCCCCTGCATTTCAAGCTCTTCGCCGCTTTTAAGACGAACTTTTTCGACTTTATCTGTGCCAATAATTTCGGCAATTTCGGTCTTAAATTTAACTTCAATTTTGGAATTACTCAGAAGCCTTGCTTGATTTGGAGCTTCCGCTTTTATGACGTCACCGCGAATCAGTAAGTAAACTTTTGCACAGTGTTCAGCCAGCAAGTTGGCTTCCTTAACAGCAGAGTCCCCACTCCCCACAACCGCTACCACTTTATTTTTAAAGAATCCAGCATCGCATAAGGCGCAATAAGAAACTCCTTTATTTGCGAGTTCTTTCTCTCCAGGAACCCCCAATTTTTTATGTTCAGTACCCGTTGCAAACAAAACCGTTTTAGCTTTGTATGCATTTGAGCTTGTTTTAACCACAAAACCACTTTGCTTGCCCGCAGGCGCTGCAGCAACTGCCCTTTCTACCGCCACAACTCTTTCATTTAATAAAGGCACATTATAGCTCATGGCATGATCCAGCAGTGACATTGCCAAGTCCGGACCGCTTATTTGCTTTATTCCTGGCCAATTTTCCACCAAATGCGTAGTGGTTATAAGTCCTCCAGGAAGTTCCCCAATCATTGCTGTCTTTAAGTTAAGACGTGCTCCGTACATTCCTCCACTTGCTCCTGCACAACCAGCACCAATAATTAAAAAATCATAAATTTCAGACATACCAAAAATTTATAAAATAAATTAAGCTTTACCTAACGTTTTTTGACCCGGCTTCCAGCCAACAGGGCAAAGTTCACCGCTTTGTAATGCCTTTAAAACGCGCAAAGTTTCATCAACGCTGCGGCCTACAGACAAATCGTGAACTAGTTCATAACGCAATGTGCCTTCTGGGTCTATAATATAAAGGCCGCGTAGAGCGTGACCCTTTTCTTCTATTAAAACGCCATAAGTTCTTGCTACTTCCTGGGTAATATCACTAAGCAAAGGATAGCTCAATTCACCCAGCTCTTTGGTCCAGGCTTTATGTGAATAAATGCTATCAATACTTGCTCCCAAAATAACTGCGTTCATTTCTTCAAATTCGTTTGCGCGTTTACTGAATTCCAAAATTTCTGTTGGGCAAACAAAAGTAAAATCCAAAGGATAAAAAAACAAAATTACCCATTTTTTATCTTTATAGTCAGATAAAGAGATTTTCTTAAACTCTTGGCCAACCAAAGCGTCTAATGTAAATCCTGGAGCAGTTTTTCCAACTTGAACAAACATAAAAAAATTAATTAATTAATAAGATTAAGCACAGCTTAAAACAACCGGACTATAACACACTTATTTTAAAAGCAGAAGCATCCCATGAAAAAAATGTATTTAGCTCTGCTGAGCAAATTAAGCGCCGCATTGACCACCGCATTAACCGCTCACGCAACCAGTCTGCGTTTGATTTTTTGGAAAGTTTTTCCACCTGGAAACTTGCCGGGTACTTTTTGTGGTTTGCCGGAAGGTATCAAAAATCTTCCCGGATCCGCCCCCAAATCATAAAAAGTATCAACTTCTTCCAGTAACTTGGCTGATGTTGTTTTGCGGAAAGCCATTACTTCTGCCTTAACACCTCTTGATTTAACGTATCGCAATACTTCAACAAAATCTCCGTCGCCACTCACCAAAACTACAGCATCAAGTTTTTCAGTCATGCGCACAATGTCTATGGCAATGCCAACATCCCAGTCAGCCTTTTTTTCACCGCTGTAAAAGATTTGTAAATCCTTTACGCGAGTTTCTATACCAAGATCAGTCAATGCTTCAAAAAATTTACTTTCTTCTGTTGATTCTGAGCGGATTACATAAGCAAAAGCTCTAATAAACTGTCGATCCTGGATTGCTGTATCTATAAGCGTTCCATAGTTAACTCTTGAATTAAATAAAGTTCTGGCTGAGTGATATAAATTTTGTGTATCAATAAAAATGCCTACACGTTGATTCTTTTGAGAAAATTCCATCATAAATTAATTTTTGTAAATTGTAATTGTTTTAATAAAGTCAGTGTTCCTGCGGGACCTTTAATAATCTTATTATCGCTCGTTAGCACTGGTAAGGGCAATAGATTATCTTGGTGGATTTCTCCTACTGTAAAAGGAGTGCCAAATTTACCATCAAGAAAAAATTCGTCGTTTCCGTCTGGAATTGGTTGATCTCCAACCACCACTATTTCTGAAAGTTTTGGACTAAAGCTGATTCCAAATTTATTCTGCAAATATTTAGCAAAAATTTTTGTACCGTGTTCTTTGTTTCCATCTGCGCAAAAAACTACTACACCAATTCCCGAATCGCCAATTCGCAAAACATTTTTGGGATCAACTTTTGGTAATATTTGTTTAATAAGACTGGCAAGTTCATGGCTTCTTTTGGCCAAGGCCTCGCGGTCAGAGTCATCACAGCGATGTGGTCTAAAGACCAGACTTACCTCATTATAAAATGAAATTTCTACTTTATCTTTTAGCGCAGTTTTAATGTCTTCAAATATTTTAATTTTAGTCTTTTGATCATAGCCAAAATCAACTCTAAAAAATTCTTCATAATCCTTTTTTAAAGGATTAAAGACGTACCCAATACCACCATTTTCACATATAAGCAGCCAATTGGACTGTGTTAAAAGTGGATCAGGCGATTGTTCAAAAATAGGTTTAAGTTTTTCATATGCATGTGAAAGTCGTCTGGCTGTGCAAACTCCCATTGGAATTTGTAAAGCCATTTCCGCCAAAGGTTTTAGCATAAAAGAAGGCAAAAATTCGTCGCCGCGCACAGTTAATGTGCCATCAATATCAAACAGACAGCCAACGTAATTTTGCGTAAGTATTTCTTTAAATTTTAATTTTCTTTGTGTCTCTAAATCGGTCATGATCATGCGCCCATTTTACTGTACTGGCGCTCAAATGTTAATCTAATTCTGCTGTTTGGGGAGGCGCTGTCGCCGTAGGAGGTGACGTGGCTTGAGTATTTTGTTTTGTTGGATTATTGGCTTCTTTCATTTTCTGTGCTTCCTCGCGTTCTTTTGCCCTGTACTGTTCCCAGGGCTCCATAAGTTGTGTGGCCCATTTATTCTCACCGGCAACGCCTTTCATGACGCGTCCGACCAGCCATCTGGTTTGGTTCCAGATATTTTTTAAAAAATTGGAATAGGCTTCAGGGTCAGCTACGATCAGAATGCCCTTATTTTTCTCTTGCTGTTTTTTTTCTTCTTCCTGTTTTTGCGGCGTTAATTTGCCAATCAGCTTTTCAATAAAGAATAGCTTGGCTTCATATGCCTTCTTTTCTTTACTGTCATAGCCAAGAGCTTCAATTTGATATTTTTCTTTTTTTAATAATTCTTTTTCGATGTATTTTTCTAAAAAATCTTTAATATCAACCGGATGACGGCCAGCTTTTTGAACTAAAGCATCAGCCAATTTTTTAATCCAGGGCTTGCCATAATTTACCCCATCGTAAACAAAATCCTGATCCAGCTCTTTTAATTCTTCTCTTCCAAGGCGACCCATGCCGCTTTCATATTCGTGCAATGCGTCCTCAACTATTTTTCTTGGGTCCACATCTTTTGCGACCTCATTGTTAAATTCTGTATGTGCCGACATATGTAAATTTTTATATTCATTAAATTATATCATAAATTGTGCTTTATTTAAAGCCTTAAACTATGATTCTACTGCAAAAATTTACATTTCCAGAAAATTTCCCTAGAATGAACGCGCTTCCTAAAAAAAAATTATGGAACAATATCACAGTCTAGTTCGAGAGGTTTTAGAAAATGGTGTAGAAAAGCATGATCGTACAGGCGTTGGTACGATTTCAATTTTTGGCGTGCAAAGAAAATATGATTTGCGAAAAGGATTTCCGCTCCTTACTACCAAAAAAGTTCGTTTTGATGGAATATTGCGCGAGCTTTTATGGTTTTTAAGAGGATCAACCAATATTAACGATGATCTTAAACAGTACACTCCAATTTGGAATGCCTGGGCCGATGAAAATGGCGACCTTGGCCCAATTTATGGATATCAATGGCGAAAATGGGAAAAGTTTAGCTTGAATCCACAAACCAACCAGTATGAAAAATCACACGTAGATCAAATTCAGCAGGCAATTGACACTATCAAGAAAAATCCAGATTCTCGCCGCATTATTGTTAGCGCCTGGAACGTTGCCGATATTGACCGCATGAAATTGCCTCCATGCCATGCTTTTTTTCAATTTTATGTAGTTAATGGAAGGCTTGATTTACAGCTTTACCAACGTAGCGCCGACATTGCCTTGGGAGTGCCATTTAACATTGCAAGTTATGCGGCGCTTTTGCAGATGGTGGCGCAGGAATGTAACTTAACGCCTGGGATTTTTACACACACTTTGGGAGATGCGCATATTTATTTGAATCATATTGAAGGACTTAAGATGCAATTGGAGAGAAGTGAATTTTCACTTCCAACATTAAAAATAGCTAAAAAGCCATTTTGGGATTTAAAATATGAAGATTTTGAGTTGGTCGGGTATAAGCATCATGAATTTATTAAATTCGAAGTGGCAGTTTAGATTTAAAAAAAGCAAAAAATAGATGAATAAATAAATTGCACAATAGGTAAAAGGAACAAAAAATTGGTACGGAAAATTCGATTGATCAAAAAAATATATCAAAACCCATTAAGAACTAAAAAATTATACATGAAATTTGCTTTAATTGCAGCCGTAGATAAGAATTTTGGGATCGGAAAAAATAATACTCTTCCTTGGAGGCTCCCTTCCGATCTTAAGCACTTTTCAGAGGTAACAACTGTGGTTCAGGATCCTGGTAAAGCCAATGCGGTAATCATGGGCCGCAAAACCTGGGATTCGCTTCCACCAAAATCCAAACCCTTAAAAAATCGTCTAAATATTGTACTTAGCAGGGAAGCGTCACGGGGTCTTCCTCAAGGTGTTCTTTTGTCAAATTCCCTGGATGAAGGACTAGCACTGGCCCAGTCGATAAAAAAAGTCGAAAATGTGTTTGTGATTGGTGGTGCCAATTTGTTTGCCCAGGCAATCAACCATCCAGATTGCCAAACTGTTTACCTTACCCAGATTGAGCAAGCTTTTGATTGTGATACTTTTTTCCCTTTAGAAATTTTGCAGCAAAACTTCAAAATTGCAGAGCAAAGCCAAAAATTGCAGGAAAACGGTTTGGATTTTTCATATATTGCCTATGCAAGGAAATAATTTTGTAATACTTTTTTGAGCGCACTGTTTTTATATTCCATTATTTCTTAATTTTTCTCCATGAAAAACAACCTCGGTACAATTCTGGTCACGGTTCTTATAACAGCTATTGCCTCTGTAGGCGGTACTTATGCCTTAACAGGCAACAAACTTCCTGTGCAAGAAGTAAACAAGGAAGAAACCCAAAAGGTTGCCAACGTTACAACTCAAGCCACAAGTCAAAATTCAAGCCAGACTTCAGAATTAAAGTACAGCGATTCTGAAAGAGAAATTTTTGCAGATGCTGATTATTTGTATCAATTCATAAATATGAATTATGCAGATAATGCTTTGGTGCGTGTTGCAAAAGCAGACAAGGAACAAAAAACCGATGTAATCATTTCCAGCCTTAACAAGGAATACCCTGAATTTAAAGGCTATCTTTTAAAATACATCAACAGTTTTAATAATAAAGTAATATTTCAAAGTTACGTTCCGGAAGCAGATGTTCCCGCTAAAGATTTTTATTCATTCGATTTAACTACCAAGAAATTTTCCAAAATGAAAATTAACGAGGTTTATGGTGGTGGAATGGGCACACTTGTTGCTGACTCAGAATTATATCCAAGCAAATATATTTTTGCAGATCTAGCTTTCGAAAATAATGAACCAGATAAAATGTACATTCTTGATCTAAAAAACGATTCTTACAAGCTTGCGGTCACTTTGAAATCGGGTGAAACTTTTGACGCTGGTAACGGTGGCCTGCTAACTACTATTGATGCCATGTTTTTAGGAGAGTACAAGGTTCGATATGCAGTTTTTGATAAGAAAAAAGTTGAAAAAATTGAGTATGAAGACAGATACCAGGCTTTGATTGAATATAAAGAGGCAAAAATCTAGTCTGTAAAATATGTGCGCTTTACCGCCTCTAGAACCCCATAAATAGCATTTCTCTTATTTCTGGTTTCATACGGTCTGGGGTCCACATTGGATCCCAGACTACTTCTATCATCACATCTTTTACATCCGGTTGCATGCGTAGTACCCCGTCCAGGCTGGTAACAATGTCTGGGCCGGCAGGGCAGCCCATAGAGGTCAAAGTCATCTTTACATCAACCACGCCTTTTTTTTGCTGCACACTGTAAATGATGCCCATATCTGCAACGCCAATGCCGGTTTCCGGATCAAGAACTTCGTTGATTGCCTCCCAGTAAGGGTGTTTTTCATCGAATGTAATTTTGGTTGGTTTTTTAGTCATGGCTTATTGTTTAGCGCTTGTAATATTTTTTTGGTGTGCGATTTTTTGTTCCAGTAATGCCTTTTTTAAAACTGCTAAACTTAATAGGGCGCATTTTACACGCGCGGGCGTAAGAGGTACCTGGACCATTTCATAAATATTTTCTTTGGTGATTTTTGCTGCTTCATCTAAAGTTTTTCCAATTAATTCATCGGTTAACATTGATGCGCTCGCTTTGCTAATTGCGCAGCCAATTCCGCTAAACGCCACGTCATTTATCACGCCCTGCTTATCAACTTTAAATTCCATTTTAATTTTATCTCCACAAAGTGGATTGCTGTCTTCTGCGCTAAAATCAGCATCATTAAGAGAACCGTAGTGATGCGGGTTTTGATAATGATCTAAGATAATTTCTGCGTAAAGTTCCAAATTAATTAGTAATTTTAAAGATCGAGTAAACTTTTTTGAGAGCCTCATGCGCCGCATCTACGTCTTGTTCTGTATTATATAAATAAAAGCTAATTCGATTGGTTGAATGCGCACCAAGCTTTTCCATTAATGGTTGCGCGCAATGGTGTCCAGCGCGAATAGCGATCCCATCTTCATCTAAAATAGAAGCTACGTCATGCGGATGAACTCCTGGAATGTTAAATGACAAAATTCCTGCTGCATCTTCTGGCCCGTACAATATGATGCCGGGGAATTGTGCGAGTTTAGCTCTTGCATAAGCAGTTAATTCACGGTCATGTTTTGCGATAAAATCAAATCCAACATTTTCCAGATAGGTTAATGCGGCATCAAAAGCGACCACATCGGCAATGTTTGGTGTGCCAGCTTCAAATTTCCAGGGTAGTTCATTAAAGCGGGCAGAAAATTGATCAACATCTAATATCATGTCGCCTCCAAATAAAAATGGCGGCATGGCTTCTAAGATTTTGCGCTTGCCATATAGTATTCCAACACCAGTTGGACCCAGCATTTTATGGGCGGAAAAAGCCAAAAAGTCTATGTCCGGTTTTTGAACGTCTATACCCAAATGTGCCAAGCCCTGTGCTCCATCAACCAAAATTTTAGCACCAACCATATGGGCTCGCGCAGTTAAAATTGTAAGCGGGATTGTTGAACCAAGCGCATTTGACATCTGCGTAACAGCAACCAGTTTGGTTTTTTCTGTGATGATCTTTTCCAGGTCATTCAAATCTAAATTGCCGTCTGGAGTTACAGGAATTACTTTTAAATTCGCTTTTTTTCTTTGGCAAAGTTGCTGCCAGGGGACAAGGTTGGAATGATGTTCCAGCGCTGTAACAACCACATCATCGCCTGAGTAAATATTTTGTTCACCCCAGGTGTAGGCGACTAAATTTATAGCCTCTGTAGTGTTGCGGGTAAAAATAATTTCTTCGCTGTGATTTGCGTTGATAAATGTTTTTACATGCTCACGCGTTTTTTCGTAAGCTTCTGAAGCTTGTTGAGACAAGCCATAAACACCTCTGTGCACATTCGCGTTAGAACTTTTATAGAAATTTTCTAAAGCTTCAATCGCGCAAAGTGGCTTTTGGGTTGTTGCAGCATTATCTAAATAAACCAGGTTTTTGCCCTTAAATTTTTGCAATAAAATTGGAAAATCTTTTTTGAGATCTTTTGCAATCATGGCCTTTGCTTTTTTATGTATTAGCAGTTTCCGCCACCGCAGCAACCTCCATTGGCACCACAGCAACCGCTTTCATTTTCTAAAACTTCATCAAGTTTTTCATCCGCGTGCGCACAGCTGCCGCCGTCTCCGCAGCCACCGCCACAGCAACCGCCTCCGTCATTTTCCTGGCTTTCGCACGCGCACTTTTCATCCTTTGTTTGAGCTGTTTTTGGATCCATAGTTTTAAAATTAAAAAATAATGATTAAAAGGGGAGTTTACTTAATAATTGTTGCCTGATTTTTGCGGCCAAATCCGGATCAGAAATCATTGATAATTCTTGTTCAAAGAATCCGGAGATCTGCAGAATTTCAGCCTGCTTTTTATCTATACCACGACTTTGCAAATAAAACATTACTTCTTCATCCACTTTTCCAATTGTAGCAGCGTGCCCGGCCTTAACATCATCAGCCTCTATTTCTAGCGCCGGAATTGTTCTGGCCCTGGCAAAATCAGAAAGTAAAAGCGTGTGGTGTGCTAAATATGAATCTGTTATTTGAGCCGGTTTTTCGATGATTATATTGCCCTTGTAGTCTACTTTTGAATGGTCAAACATGGCCGCCCGAACAAAGTAGTGAGCTTTTGTTTGCGGAACTTTGTGATGTGAAATGGTTTCAAAAGTGAATTCATTTTTGCCTGAGCCAATAATTAAACCCAAAAATTTCAATTCTGCCTCTCGGCCAGCAAATTCAAATGTGATTTTTTTGGTCTGCTGCAGGCCATCAAATCCACAATAAATATATGTTAGCTTTGCACCTTCTTCTAAGGTAATTGTGACATTTTCCAGTGTATCCACGACTAGAATTTCTTCACGGTTCCTTTGGATAGTGACTGTTTTGGAGACTAGTACATCTGATTTTTCTTTAATTTGAGCCATTATGTGTGATCAATAATTTTATACAATACTTGTGTTGTTCAAAAGTTTTACTCAACGATAACCAATTAACCCACCGACCCTGTCATTTCCATTGCGATTAAGCGATTCATTTCGATCGCGTATTCCATTGGTAAAACTTTCACAATCGGATCGATAAATCCGTTCACAATCATGGTCGCTGCTTCTTGTTCACTTAAACCGCGTGACATTAAATAAAATAGCTGCTCCTCGCCAATTTTGCTAACAGTTGCTTCGTGCGCGATTGCTACGTCGTCTTCGTTAATGTCCATAGTTGGATATGTATCTGAACGTGAATTTTCATCTAGTAAAAGAGCATCGCACGCAACACGAGATTTTACTCCTTTTGCTCCAGGATAAACACGGACCAGTCCACGATATGAGGTTCTTCCCCCTGCTTTGCTGATTGATTTTGAAGTAATTGTAGATGAAGTATTTGGCGCCATATGTATAACTTTTGCCCCTGCATCCTGATGCTGATTTTTGCCAGCAAAAGCCACGGAAAGAACTTCTGCCTTTGCGCCAGGCTCCATCAAAAACACTGCCGGATACTTCATGGTTAACTTTGATCCCAAATTACAATCCAGCCAAAACATGGTGGCGTCTGCGTAAGCTTTTGCCCGCTTGGTAACCAGGTTATAAACGTTATTAGACCAGTTCTGAATAGTAGTGTACTGAACCCGCGCGCCTTTTTTTACAATAATTTCCACCACCGCGGAATGCAAAGAGTCACTGGAATATGTTGGCGCCGTGCAGCCTTCTACGTAATGAACCGATGAGCCTTCATCCGCAATAATCAAAGTTCTTTCAAACTGTCCCATGTTTTCCGCATTAATGCGGAAATATGCTTGTAGTGGTAGTTCAATATGCACACCTTTAGGAATGTAAATAAAAGATCCACCAGACCATACTGCTGAATTTAAAGCGGCAAATTTATTGTCTCCCGGTGGGACTATCGTGCCAAAATATTCTTTAAAAAGTTCAGGATACTTTTGTAAAGCTGTATCAGTACCCTCAAAAATCACACCTTTTTGTTGAAGAGTTTCCTGCAAATTATGATAGACCATTTCTGATTCAAATTGCGCTCCACTGCCAGCCAAAAACTTTCTTTCTGCTTCCGGTACGCCAAGACGATCAAAAGTTTCTTTAATTTCCGCAGGAACATCTTCCCATTTGCGCATGGGCTTATCCGACGGTTTTATGTAATAGTGAATATTTTCAAAATCAATTCCGCTTAAGTCTCCGCCCCAGGTTGGCATTGGCTTGGCATTAAAAATATCCAAAGCCTTAAGGCGAAAATCAAGCATCCATTTGGGCTCTTTTTTATGCGCAGAAATGGCTTTAACAATATCTGCTGTTAGCCCCTTTTTAGCTTTGTAGACCGCTTTATTATCAACATGAAAACCATATTCGTATTCATGTTTGTCCGCTAATTTTTGTTGATCTTCTGTCTTTACTGACATGTTTTTAAAATAAATGTCTAAGCTTTTACATATCCTTCATAACCATTTTTTTCCAATTCCTCTGCTAATTCATGACCTCCGGATTTTACAATTTTGCCGGCGACCATAATGTGCACGTAGTGAGGTTTTAAGTGATTTAAAATGCGTTGATAGTGGGTGATTAATAAAACGCCCATTTGGTTTTGGTCAAAAACAGCTTGAATACCGCTGGCAACTGCCTTTAATGCATCAATATCAAGTCCTGAATCGATTTCATCAAGTAGCGCCATTTTGGGCTGCAAGACAGCCATTTGCAAAATTTCCGCGCGCTTTTTTTCACCTCCGGAAAAGCCTTCATTTACACCACGGCTCACAAATTTGCGATCCATTTTGGTAAGTGTTAATTCCTTTTGCAAAACCGGAATAAACTGCGCCGGTCCAAAAGGTTTTGCTGTTGGATTTTGCGCCTTTAAGATGGCATTTTTAGCCGTTCTTAAAAAATTTCCCAAAGTCACGCCGGGAATTTCTCGCGGGTACTGAAATGCCAAAAAAAGTCCAAGTTGAGCGCGTTTATCTGGCTCTAATTCAATCAAATTTGTGCCATTAAATAATACCTCGCCTTGGGTTATTTCATATTTAGGATGGCCCATTAGCGCATAGCAAAGCGTACTTTTGCCGGATCCATTTGGTCCCATAATTATGTGTATTTCTCCAGAATTAATTTGCAGATTTAGCCCTTTGATTATCTCTTGGCCATCAACCGCTACATGCAAATTTTTAATAATTAAACTGTTTTTTTCCATGATGATGTAATTAAATTTTCTAAAGTAGTTTTGGTAAGTGCTTTTAACAAAATTTGATTGATGGCGGTAAGTCCAGGTCTAACTGTACAGGAATTTTCACGCACGCAGGACTGAGTCCCCACTTCATGAGTTAAGCAATGCATCACTGCCACAGGGCCTTCAAGTGCTTCCAGAATGTCTTTTAAGGTGATTGCGCGGCTCGATTTAGCCAAAACATAACCACCAAGTTTTCCACGTGTAGATGTGATCAAGGAAGCATTTCTCAAATCGTTCGCGACTTTTTGCATAAAGAAAAAGGACATTCGGTTATTTTCCGCAATATTTCTGAGCGAAAGTGGTTCTTTAGAGCCGGCTTTAGCCAGTTCAATCAGCAAAAAAAGTCCATAATCAACTTTTTGTGAAAGTTGAAAAATGCCATGTTTGGGCGCCAAAGCTCCAAAAGCTGGACCTTTGAGGTCATTTTTTTTGATCTTTCTGATCGAAATCATACCAATTTGGTCTTATTTAAAAGCGGCTCAAATCTAAGGCAAAAACCGGCTCTAGTCAAGATCCAAAAAAGTCAAAACCCACAAAATACTCAAAATTTTGCTCAATATTCCAAAGAAAACCCCTCAAAACATAGAAATTTAAGCCAAAATGTGCTAAAATAATATGAAAATAAAACTCAAATATGGCTTTCGGACAAACCCAAAATAATGCATCACCGGAACAGTTGCCAAAACTCAGTCTATCACCTGAGCAATCAAAGCAAAAACAAAATTTGCAGGCTTTTATGGATGGCTTAAGTGAGCAGGAAAAAAGCACTCCAGAGCATAAAAAATTTCTTCGTGACCTGGCGGAATGGGATGAAAAGAACAATGTAGAGGCCATCAGAACAGCCGGGACAAAACAAACTGATAATTACATGCAAAGGCACAAAATGCTTTCCCGCGCTTTTTTGAACATAGAAATGGGAAAGGAAGGTTATGAAGCCACAGTTAATTTTGGAAAAAACGATCTTGCCTATAAACGTGTTGGAGCCGCGGATATGCTGCCACCATCGGTCTTTGCAATTTCCATAAAAAATATGAATGGAGAGATTGTAAGCCAAAAAGCCATTCGTGGGGTAGGAAAGAATGGCAGAATTGGTTTTTTTGATGAAAAGACACGCGAATACGTCCCAGTATATTCTGGAGATAAAATCACTGTTCTTGAAACATGGAATGAAAGTCAGAGTGCTATGGCAGGTTTAGCTGAACAAGAGGCCATATTTAAACATGGCGCGGCAACGGAAACAGCAACCGAAGAAGTTGAAAAACGATTTGATAATCACCCAGGAAATGCAGCTCCACTTAGAGATTTATTTTTAAGTGCGCTCGGCGCGCGACTAAAGTTAGGAAGAGAAGTTAACGGCGCAGCTAATAGTGCTCAAAATACGCCTAAACAAGCCAAATCGGTTGAACGTCAAAAACAATTAAGTTACTCAGAAGCTCTGCAAAAAATCATAAAAGAAAATCCAGGGTTTGAAGCCAGAGTTGCAGAAATTGCCAAGAAAGTTGGTTGTCCACCGGAAGCTTTATATAAAATTATGTGGAAAGAATGCAGGCTTGATCCAAGAGCAATTAATCGAATATCTGGTGCCAGTGGGCTTATTCAATTTATGCCGGAAACAGCAATAGGCTTGGGGACTTCAGTTGAAGCCATCAGAAACATGACTGCAATGCAGCAGCTAGATTTTGTCGAAAAATATTTTAAACCTCACTTTGGCAAACTTCATAATTATGGAGACGTCTATTTAGCCGTCTTTTACCCATACGCTTTGGGCAAAGGAGACGACTTTGTTTTAGGTTCAGAGCAAGGGGACAAAAGAGCAGCTTTGGTCGCAAAACAAAATCGCGGCGTAGATACAGATGGCGATGGCGTAATCACCAAAGCAGATTTTTACAAATACGCTGGGGGAACACCTCCGTCAAAAAATACCTAATTGTTAAAGGTATTAATCTTTAACAACCGCAGGAGCTTTTTTGCTTTTAGCAGCTTTAGCCTTTTTTACTTTTGGCTCTGCATCTTCTGCCTTTGGCGCAGGTTCTGTTTGTGCCTGAGCTTCTTTTACCGCTGCAGAAGTCAAAATTTTAAGAATGCGATCTAATTTGATATTTAAAATATCTAACTGTTCTTTAAATTGTTCGCCGCCCTTATTTCCGCCTCTATCTGAATTGTTTGACCTGGAATTGTTTGCGCCGCCTTCACGCTTAAAACAATCACTGCAGAAAATTGGCTTATCTTCACTTGGTTTAAAAGGAACTTCACACTTTACACCACATTCATCGCAAACGGCCTGGTGCATGGCAGGTTTTGAATCGCGATAAGAATCACGGAAGGAATCACGTCCAAAATTTCTGGATGAACTTCTGCCAAAACTGTTTTCTTCATAGTCTCTTTCTGGTCTTCTGTTTGAGCCTTCTCCGTCTTTTCTAAAACAGTCATTGCAGAATACAGGACGATCTCCAGTTGGTTTAAATGGCACTTCACATGTATTGCCGCAATCGCCACAAGTGGCTTGATGCATTGGTCTAGCGCCGTCTCTTCCGCCGCTTCTTCCCCCACCAAATCCACGTTTTTCAAATCTTCCGCCGTTGTCTCCTCTTCCGCCACCATGGCCTCCGAATCTATTATTTCTTGCCCCACCCTTATTACCCCCAAATTTATTAAACATCCTTGATTATTAATGATTAAAATGGTCTAGAGTATATTCTTATAATAAACAAAAGGCAATGGGGAGTGTGAAAAAGGCAAAAAAGGGGTGGGGGATTGGGCAAGAAAATAAAACATCCCTCCGTTTAGGAGACATGTTTGATGGTGGGGGCAATTACGCGCGGTTCGTACCGGAAACCAAAAGGTTGGTAAAGAAAAGGCTGACTGTCAATGAATATTTGGCACATCAGCCGGAGGATGAAAAGACTGATTCTAAGCTAGTTTCAGGGATTTTAGACTCGGAGGTGGAGGTTTGGGTTCGGGTACATTGGCGGCTTTCCGAAGAATTATTCTTGTTTTGGTATATTTGGCTGAAGGATAATACGGCTATGGTGGCGGAGTTTGTGGAGGAGTGAAAACATCCATTAATACGGAGAAAATTGAATAACTACATAAAACGGTATTTATTCTTCCTCCTTTCAAAGGCATCCTTGCCACCTTCAAGAATTTTACAAACATTAGCAATAATATCTGGATTTTCTAGCGCGCCAGCAGAGTAACTCAATTTTTCTTCATTATTGTTGGCGATTATTATCTGTTCGGCGTCTGCATTTACGACTAGGTTAGCGTTATGTGTAACGATTATGATCTGCCTGTACTTCTTGAGCTCTTTAAAAATATCTATCAATTCGTTCATTATGAATTCATTATCAAGATCATCCTCTGGTTGATCAAAGATTATTGGCTTTGAGAAAGCATCTGTCGCCAACTTTAAGCAAAGATAAACAGTACCGCGCTGCCCAACAGATAGCTGATCTAGTCTTTTTCCTCCGTAGGTGATTTTGGGAATCGTTTTGAGGTATTCGCCTCTATCCTTTAATCCAAAAAATACATCGGCAATTCCGACAAAACGTTCCGAGCCCTCTCCTTCAAGGTATTTCTTCAAAGACGTGGAAATGAAATTAACCCAGTCTTCAAGAGAATGAATCTTAAATTTTGATATTAGAGCTTGTTTATCTCGAAAAGTGCGACGATCAACCGTTGAAAGTAATTTATTGTAGAACGCATCTTCATC
>CAZOQT010000014.1:1799-26378 GCA_964582265.1 uncultured Candidatus Peribacteria bacterium | reverse complement strand
GGTATGCACTTCGGCCTTTTAGGGTACAGATCATGGCTGGGGAAGAGGGATTCGAACCCCCGAATGTCGCCTCCAGAGGGCGATGCCTTACCACTTGGCGAATCCCCAACGCGGTTCTTGGCTCGAATTTGCATTCGAACACGCCGATTTTACAGAAACAGGAGCCTGAATTCAAGTGCATGGGACTTGAACAATAAATTTATTCAGTCGCACATGCCCCCTTGTCACATAACCTTAGCAAATTTTGCTAAATCTTTAGCCCTGCTTGTTTTGCCTCATTTAAAATAATGCCCTCCACCTCCGACACACACTCCATAACTCGATTTTCCAAGCTTTTAACGCGATAATCATACATAGGAGCAACCGCCAATTCTTTGCTAGCACTTTCCATACGCCGAGCCATTTCCTCATCAGAAAGCGGACTTCTGTGGGTTATTCTTTTCTGCAACTCGTCCAAACTTTCCGCCTCTAAAAAAATTGAAACCAGATTTTGCGCAGGGATCATTTTTTTTATGGACAAAAATCCTTGCATATCTACCTCTCTCACAACTACAAGACCAGCCGCCAAGGCCTCCAGAATAGGCTTTTTAAGAGTTCCATAATAATTGTTTTTATGTACGCATGCCCATTCTAAAAAATTTTCCGCTTTAATTTCTCTTTCAAAATCATCTTTACTAATAAAATGATAAACCTCACCGTCCTTTTCACCCGGACGCATTTTTCTGGTGGTTTCGGAAACAGGATAAATAAACTTTGGATAAGCGCTTTTTAAAGCACTTATGACAGTCCCCTTACCTACTCCAGAAGGTCCAGAAATCAACACTAATTTTCCTGTAAGTTGCATAAGTTTTCTTTTAATCGGCACCAAATATCAATTCAAACGCTGGCATTTTAGCAAAATCTCCAAAAATGGTAAGAGACTAAATCCAAAATTGAGCGATTTTGACTGTATGTGGATTGTAAATAGTCTAAAAAAATGGTATAATGTAAAGATATCGAAATCGCCAAACCCAAAACAAAAAATTAAAACCTGATCCTTAAAAATTAGCACATCGAAAAAGTAGTGGCAAGAAGGGGCTAAAATGATAGGGCTCAAAACCTACATTTAAACTTGGCGCTTTCTTCTCCCTACTTTTCGATCCAGGCATCCGACTAATGCCTTCACCAAAAAGTAGCCTTCTGTAGCAGCAAAGCTGACTAACAGGATGGTCCTCAAAAAAAATCAAAAATAAAATCACCAAAACCAAATCTTCTTCTCGCATTTTTTGCCGGGAGAGACCCCAAAATACAAAAATAAAAAAAAGACGATGGTGAAAATCGTCACAAAATAAAACACCAAAGGACGGTAGGGAGACAGCTTTTCGGCACACCGAAAGGCGGTACCAGGAAAAAAGTCGGGCTCCTGTTACTAGGGCTTTCTGATCTAGTTCATCCTCTGCACTTTAAAATGAGTCACAGATAGGATGGGGTCAGGGAGACAGAGAGCGTCACCTTGATATCTTAAGATGACGCTCTTTTTCTATGTGCATAATACCTACTGAATATAGCCCAGGCTGTATAAATTTTTTATACAGATTTCTTAGTGTTGGCTATATTTAAATTAAAAAGGAAGATCATCAATTGCCACTTCTTCTGCAGCATGCACAGGGTTTTCTGAAGCTTCGCCCATTTCTTGATTTTGCTGACGGCTTGCGCTTCCCCCATTGTTATATGAGCCAGCCTTGCGGAAACCACCACTAAATGAAGGCATTTCCGAATCACCGGTAGTTGCACCTTTTTTATCTAAAATGATCACATTTTCTGCCACAATTTCTGTACGATAGCGCTTAACACCATCTTCACCTTCCCAATCACGTGTCTGAATGCGTCCTTCAACAAAAACCTTAGTGCCCTTTTTTACATATTGACCACAAATTTCAGCAAGTTTTCTCCAAGCCACAACATTATGAAACTCAGTTTTGTCCTGACGTTGGCCGCTGGAATCATTCCAGGAAAAATTTGTAGCAACACTGAAAGTTGCCACAGTTTGACCGCCAGGAATTTGTCTTAGTTCAGGATCGCGAGTCACGTTTCCAATTAGTTGAGCTCTATTCAACGACATTGCCATAGAATTTTTGATTAAGAATTAATGATTTGTTTGGAATTAATAATTGTAGCATCTCCAAAAGTAGGCTCACTATATAAAGGCGCTGGTCTTAAAACAAGCACATGAAGTGACTTAATGTTGACGTGTCCCACAATTAATATCAGGGATGATTTTAAGTAGCGATTTATTGATTTGGATTTGTTCATATCGCCCAAAGAAATACCCAAAACCAAAAGCTAAAATAATACCTGCCAATAAGATAAAAAACCAAAACCAAATTGTGAGGCGATTGTCCTTTTTAAAATTTGAATAATTTGTATTCGGCATTGCTTTTTAAGAAAAAAATGGCATAATATTGCTCATGAAGAAATATGTTTTTATTTTAGGTCGAAAACACCTGCTTTCCATAGCAGAGCTCGCTCAGGTATTGGGGGAAGAAAAGGTGATCGAAACCAATCGCGAGGCGCTGATTGCCAGCTTGCCCTCCGATTTTGAATCAATTGATCCTCAAGCATTTTTAAACCGGCTCGGCGGCACCGTAAAAATTGCCGAAATCTTTGAGGAAATTCCCTCCTCTCAAAAGGATACTATCTCTGATGTTTTAGCAAACCGCTTACAAGAAAAATTTAAAGGCGCTACATCTAAAATAAATTATGGAATAAGTGCCTATAGTATAAAGGGCCGACATGATCAATTCTTAAGAAAAACATTAAAAAATCTTAAAATTAAATTGACCAATTTTGGCTTAAAATCAAGGTTCATCAACAAAAACTTCACCAACCCAGAAAACGCCGCCCTAAAAGGAGAAAAGATTTTGGAAGAAGGCGCTGAATTAATTGTAGTTGAAGGGCGAAGCCAATTTTACATCGCCCAGACCGTTGCGCTTCAGGACTTTTCAAGCTACAGCAAGCGCGATTACGACCGTCCAGCACGCGACGCAAGACTTGGCATGTTGCCTCCAAAACTCTGCCAAATCATGATCAATTTGAATGGAATGGCAGGATTTGAAAATGAAAGTAGCGATGAAATGCCAACCATTTACGACCCATTTTGTGGCATAGGCACAGTGCTTACAGAAGCCCTAAACATGGGATATGGCGCAATTGGTTCAGACATCGACCCAAAAGTGATAGAAAAATCGCACACCAACATTGAGTATCTGGGACAGCTAATTAAAGCCCAAAAAGCACCTATCTCCAATCAAATCGAAAAAACCTCTACTAAACTCCCCTATTATTGCCTTTTTACCAAAGATGCAACCCAGCTGGAAGCAAGTGACATTCCTAAGCCAATAGATGCCATTGTAACTGAATCATACTTGGGACCTCCATTCAGCAAAATGCCCACGCCGGAAAACGTAGAAAAAACTTTCAACAATATTAAAACAATCGTTTTTGGCTTCCTTAAAGCAATCGGCCAAATTATACCAAAAGGCACCCCGGTTATTTTGTGCGTACCCGTTTATAGAGATAAAGAGCGCTACCATTTTATTGATGGATTTACCGAAATGATTCCACGACTTGGATACACCATGGAACCGCTAATTCCTGATCATTTAGCGCAAAAAGAAGGATTGCGCATCTTCCAAAGACCATCCCTTGTTTATGACCGCCCAGACCAAATTGTAGGCCGGGAAATCTGGAAATTGGTTAAGCAATAAAAAAAGTTGAAAAAAATTAAAGGCTTGGGTATAGTAGCTCCGCTTTCTTTGGAAAGCGCGATGTGTTCCCCTGTAGCTCAGTGGTAGAGCAACCGGCTGTTAACCGGTAGGTCACTGGTTCGAGCCCAGTCGGGGGAGCCAAATAAACTTCCATCACTCTTTTCTAGACTAGATGGATTTTTAGGTATTTTTTCAATCTCCCATTACCAATTGTTGTAGTTAAAACTGTATGCGGTTTCGCCATACAATATCCAAGCATTATCGCGACCGTAAGTGTTGATTTAATCTTGTTCGTCTACATTATTGAGAGAATAATGTATGAAAATTAATAAATTATTTTATGTTTGTAAAACTATACGCAATCGCATTACCAGTTTTCTTTGCTATCGATATGATCTGGCTTGGCGTAGTGGCAAAAAACTTTTACCGCGCACAAATTGGCACACTCATGAAGTCGAATGTAAATTGGACTGCGGCCATTATCTTTTATCTAATTTTTATCGCTGGTCTTATTATTTTTGTCATCACTCCTGCCATGGCAAATAACTCGTGGACCCACGCTCTTCTTTTTGGAGCCCTATTTGGCTTGGTTTGCTATGCCACATATGACCTGACCAATTTGGCAGTGGCTAAAGATTGGCCGCTTTGGGTAACTATCGTTGATTTGGCATGGGGCTCAGTACTGGCCGCTTCTGTATCGGTCGTGACTTATATTATTGCCGATAAAATTGGATTATAAATTATTATTTTCTAAACACAAAAAATGAAATCAAAATTTAAGAAATCAATAATTATCGCAGCGCTACTTTTAACAGCCATACCTGGACTTGCGCTCGCACATCAACCACGCATCACAGAAAATCGCGAAACAATCGTTACAGAACCGGAAATATCCAAGGCCTATTATGCAAAATTACAAGGCGAACCAGATACATATCGCATCAAGGCAGATTCAACATTCAACCTTTACGTAAATATCTTAGTCCCGGCAATAGATACCCAAAAAGACGAACAAAACAAAGAAGTGTCGGCAGAAATATTTAAAAATGGCACAAAGATCGCCACATTAAACGGACAAAATTTTGAGTGGAAAAAGTTTTACGAACCATTTGGCGCAGACACTTATTGGATGGGCCCGGAATATAAAACCACAGCCGAAGCCGGCAATTATGAAATACGTGTTTCCAGCCCAAAAAACAATGTGACTTATTCCCTAGCTACAGGAGAAGTTGAAGCATTTAATTTTAAAGAAACCATTAATTCCTTAAAATTGATCCCTCAAATTAAACAAACCTTTTTTCAAACATCGCCTATCAGCTTTATTATGTCCCCATTGGGCCTGGGAATGATTTTTGCTTTATACTTACTGGCCGGAATTTTTGGTTTAATCTACAGAGCGCTCCTAAAATATTTTGCAAAAAATAAAAATCGCCGAGCACAAAAAAACATTAATATCGGCGGCCGCCTATTTAGGGCAGCACTCGGAGCCGCACTATTAATTTGGGCCATATTTACTTCCTGGAGTCCCATTCTTATCTTCTTTTCCGGCTTTACCTTTTTTGAAGCGATTTTTAGCTGGTGTGGATTTTATGCAGCTATCGGCAAAAACAGCTGCCCACTTTAAAAGGCAGTTTTATATAAAACATTTATTTGCTCGATTAAAATTACTTGTTACAATATAGAACAATATTTTAACGAATTTATGGCTAAGCCAAAACTATCCACAAACCAAACTGAAAATTTATTCAAAACCCTAAAAGCCCGCTTTCAAAAAAACATGAACCGACATAAAGGGCTTGAGTGGGATAAAATAGAAGAAAAATTACAAAAAAATCCAGAAAAAACCTGGTCACTTTATAAAATGGAAGAAAGCGGCGGAGAGCCGGATGTCATTGCCCAAGATAAAAAATCCGGCGAATACATTTTTTACGATTGCGCGGAAGAAAGCCCTAAAGGGCGTCGCAGTTTTTGCTATGACAATGAAGCTCTAAATTCCAGAAAAGAACACAAACCCAATAATAGTGCCGTAAATGCAGCAGAACAAATGGGCATCGAGCTTTTGACCGAAGAGCAGTATAAGTACCTACAAACCTTTGGTGAGTTTGACACCAAGACTTCCAGCTGGGTCAAAACTCCACCAGAAATCCGCAAACTGGGCGGCGCCATTTTTTGTGATCGCCGTTATAATAACGTATTTACCTATCACAATGGCGCGGAATCATATTATGCCGCACGCGGATTTAGAGGATGCCTATGGATTTAAAATAGCTTTTTGTTTTTTTCCTTGTTCACGATTGGAATTTATAACCTCTTCAACCTCGGAAACAGGAATCAATATTCCAAATTTTGTGCGACAAATATTCGCGATATCCTCCGGTTTATCTGTACCCATCAGATTTTTAACGGATTCTGGCCGCCTTTTTCTAACTTCCAAATCTCCACTTTGTACCTTATAACAATAAGCTTCCGCAGGCTTATCCGGGTTCAAAACCAAACCAGCCACGCCCGATACCACAATCGCTATAAGTATATTTTCCATAACTTGTCGCACAGGTTTTGGCACAATGGGAACATCTCTTCTCAATTGATCCATAGCTTCTTCTGAATAACTCTGACTTTTTAAACAAGCTCTAACATACTTTTCATCATCAACATTATTAAATTGCAAAACAAATTTTAATATTCGCTCATTTAAGTCTTCTTCATCAACCAGATTAAGGAGCTGCCCCTGCATTGTAATAATGTTACTTTCACCGTGATCAAGCCTTAAAGCAACTATAAGATCAGCAATTTTTCCTTCTGCCAGTTTATGGGGAGTCTTAGGTATTTCAATTCTAACAAGAATTTGTCCATTATCAGTACTTTCCCAACCAGTAATGTATCCTTCATTCAAGGAAAGAAAACCATACTTGCCCCCCACTCCAATTGGAGAGATCAAAGGTTTCATACCATTATTTGCAATTTCAGTTACAAATTCTGGATCTTGTAATCTGGAATGAACATCTTCTACACGCTTTGAATCTTTAGGTTTATTCATTTAACTAAAACAAATCAAATTATGAGAATATAGTCTATATATTTTAAAAAAAGAATCAAGTGCAAGTATTTCAAAACCGTTTCTATACAAATAAATATTAGATATAATAATTAACTTAATTATTTAAATACCCATGCCAAACATTATCCCTCATCTATGGTTCGATAAAGAGGCCAAACAGGCCGCAGAACTTTATACTTCTCTTCTCCCCAATTCAAAAATCATCAATTCCGCAGTCATCAAAGACACCCCATCCGGAGATGCGGATCTGTTAACAATTCAAATCGCCGGACAGGAATTTATGTTAATTTCTGCCGGACCATATTTTAAATTCACGCCGGCCATTTCTTTTTTGATTGCCTGCGACAGTGTTGAAGAAGTTGACCTTATTTATGAAAAATTATCGCCCGGTAGCACCTCTCTTATGCCACTTGGCGAATACCCTTTTAGCAAAAAATATGTTTGGCTAGCAGACAAGTTCGGCCTTTCTTGGCAAATCATGTTGATGGGCGACATGAAATATCAACAAAAAATCACCCCAACTTTAATGTTTGTAGGTAGTAATTGCGGCAAAACTGAGGAAGCCATTAACAATTACTTATCTATCTTTAAGGAGTCAAAAATTAACAGCATTATGCGTTATAACAAAGGCGAAGAACCTGACAAAGAAGGTACAATCAAACATGCCGAATTTACGTTAGAAGGTGTAGATTTTGCAGCTATGGATAGCGCCTATGAACACAAATTTACTTTTAATGAAGCTATTTCATTTATAGTTCACTGTAAGGACCAAGCCGAAATAGACCATTACTGGAACAAGCTAACTGCAGATCCAAAAGCTGAACAATGTGGCTGGCTTAAAGATAAATATGGCGTTTCCTGGCAGATTGTACCAACCATCATGAATGAAATGATGCAAGACCAAAATCCAGAAAAACGCCAGCGCGTAACACAAGCTTTCTTAAAAATGAAAAAGTTTGATATTGCGAAACTAAAGAAAGCCTACGAAGAAAGCTGATCACAATAAAAGTAGATCGCCTCTTTCATCACTTGCGCCAACCCCTTGGAGAATTTGTCATAATATGCGGTAAAACGCGGATCATCGACGTACATCTGACCCAAATTTCTGTACATTTCCAAGCTGCAAGGATAAAAAAATTCAATGCTTTTATGATGCTGTGCAATTAACTTTTGAAAGTCAGGATGAGTTGCTCCTTTGTGCATGTTATCTGCCAATTTTTGCGTAAAAGCTTTACTATCTTCCTTTAATTTTTGCATTTCCGCCTTGGTCATTTTGCTGACCTTGGCCATGCTATGCTTGTAGGCCTCAGTATCACCCCAGCGTTCTTTAACCTCACTTTGATATTGCTTAACATCGTCATCTTTAAGAGCAGAATAAAGCTCTTTATCATTAAGACGTTTTTTCTTTTTCATATAATTTATATTTAAAGTTAGAGATTTGATAAGTTTTTCAAATTTTACATTCTTTAATAGCATTTTTCTTTGCTGCACAAGCGCATCCAGAGGATTGTAACTTTTCTAGTATAAATCATATTTAAAATCCTTCCTTTGTCTAGACTGGCCTACAAAATATTTAAATGTATAATAGGAATTGGAATCTTAACCCCATTTCCTATGTTCAAAAACAAAACCTCAAAATTTAATGACATCGCACGTCAAAGCGCCAATGTCATTTTTGCACTAAGCCAAATTTTAACCGGGTATTTTTTGACCTACTTTAATATTGGCATGAGCATTCAGAGCCAATCAGACATCACCAAAACTCCAATTGTCCCCGCCGGTTACACTTTTAGTATTTGGGGATTTATCTTTTTATTTTCCTTGTTATACGCCATTTATCAGGCATTTCCTGCAAACCGCGAAAATGAATTATTAAGAAAAATCGGTTGGGGCACTGCGCGCATTTTTTTATTTAACACAATTTGGATTTTAGTGGCGCAATTAATCAGCTTTAGCTGGCCAACTTTGGTTGCGATCACCCCAATTTTGCTATGCTCGTTAATGACACTCTTTAAAATTTCTGATAACAAAAAAGCACTCACTACAAAAGAAAAATGGTTGGTCTATGTTCCCTTTTCAGTACAAGCAGGATGGGTTTCTTTTGCTTTCTTTGCCAATCTTTCTTCTGTTTTAAAACAAGTTGAATTTGGAAATTTTGGTCTTTCAGAAACAGCTTTTGCCATTTTGATTTTGTTCCTTGCTGGAACAGCAGTTAAATTGGTTTTATATCGCGTTAATGGAAATATTTTATACGGGTCAGCTGTTATTTGGGCACTAATAGGCATTATTGTGGCAAACATAATGAATAGTAACGATGTCATTGTAGTAACTTGTTTTGCAATGATCACTGCCATTTTAATAGCTTTGTTTTTCATTAAAAAACAAAAAAAAGAAAACCTATTCCAAAAATTATTCGGCCGGTTATTCGCCTAGTATGCCTAAAAAATCACAGGCCCAATACACAAAGAACTCAAGCCCAAAAACAGTGATTGTTAACGATAAAATGCAAAAAAATTATCGTTACGTTTTAAGTGAAGAGATGGGTAAAAATTTTGATAGCGAATTTAAACCTGAACTCACACCAAAACAAATGCTTAAGTTAGGGGTTTTTGGTGGCAGATACATGCGCGATTGCCGTAAAGAATTTCCCGCGGACTGGTTTAAAATGGCCAGATTACATAAAGAAGGTGTACCAGGGCACAATCGCAAACTTAATTTTTTTGGGGTAGATGCCAGTCAACCGTTAAAAGTTTGGCAAAAGAAAGGATGGCTTCATCCGGATGACCCGCGTGGCTGGTTTCAATGGTACTGCCGTTATTATATGGGTCGCCGCATTCCTCTGGAAGACGCCCGCCAAATTAGAAGATGGAAAGCCATTGCCCGTCACATCGCCCAAATAAAAAGAAATTGCCATGCAGGCGACTTAAGCTGCCGTCCAAGACAACGCCAAGCGATTTTACACTGGGCTTATGATAGCAGAAATTTGTAAGCATTCATCAAATTGTGATAGGCTCCGCTTGAAGACACTTAAACCAAAACCCATGCCAACCGACGCGCCAATATCATCTGACACACAAAGCACACAGTCTAAAAGCTCACTTCGTATCCCCAAAAAACAGTATTATCTGCAAATCGCCAAAGAAGTTTCACAAAGAGCGACCTGCATGTGCGCCCATTTTGGCGCGTTAATTGTTAAAGATGACCAGATAATTTCCACAGGATACAACGGTGCTCCCAGAATGACCAAAGATTGTTATGAACTTGGCTTTTGTTTAAGAAGAAAACTCCAAATACCATCAGGCACGCAATACGAACTTTGCCGCAGCGTTCATGCGGAACAAAATGCCATAATAAACGCAGCGCGCGCTGGTGTAAGTTTACTTAATGCCGATTTGTACTTATATGGAGAAAGAGTGATGGAGGGTCAAACCGGCTTATTAAAGGCTTATCCATGCTTCATTTGCAAAAAAATGATTTTAAACGCCGGCATTAAAAGACTTTTTGCCAACGACGAAAAAGGCGAACTAATAGAATACAGCGTTGAAGAATGGACCGATAACTGGGCTAAAAACGACATGATCGAAGACACGCAAAAATATTCAGCAAATTATAAAAAATAACCAAGCCGATTATGTCACAAGAAACACAAAAAAATCATGTCATTGCACTTGTTGGAATGTGCGGCGCGGGAAAATCAGTCGCTAATAATTACTTTACCGAAAAAGGCTACGAATCGGTATATTTTGGAGGCATAACCTTAAACGAAGTTGAAAAGCGCGGACTTCCTATTACACCAGACAACGAAAAACTAGTGCGTGAAGAGCTCCGCAAAACCCACGGTCCAGCCGCATTTGCTATCTTAAACCTTCCCAAAATTGAAGAAGGTTTAAACAAAGGCCATAACGTAATCGTAGACGGACTTTACAGCTGGTCAGAGTACAAAATTCTAAAAGAAAAATTCGGCGATGCGCTATTTGTAATTGCTATTTACGCTCCTCCCCGCGCCCGCTACGCCAGACTTGCCAAACGCACCGTACGCCCAATTTCACCGCAGGACGCGCAAATGCGTGATTATGCAGAAATTGAAAACATAGAAAAAGGCGGCCCTATTGCCATGGCCGACTTTACACTATTAAACGATGGCGACTATGAACAATTTACTGCGCAATTAAATAAGCTGGAAATTTAATTGGCACAAGCGCTAGTCAATTATTTTGCTTTTCCATATTTCTTAAACTTTACACTGAAAAGCGTCTTTTTGTTTTCTTTGCTCTCAAAACTTAAATCTGTACCCATGCTTTTTAGCAGATTATAAGCTATGTACAAACTCAACCCACTGCCCTGATTTGCCCCAAGCGAAGAATTGCTTGCTCTAAAATATTCAGAAAATACACTAGACTGTTCATTTTTAGGAATGCCATAGCCATCATCCTCAATTTCCAAAATTACAGCCTTAGCATCTGCTTTTAACTTAATTGTTACTTTCCCGTTTTGTTTGTTATAAGTGAGCGCATTATGAATCAGAGTATAAATTACACGATTCAAAATCAGCTTATTGCCAAAAACCATTACTTTTTTTGGCATTTCTTCCATGATCGTAATTTTTTTGGTCCTTTTTAAATCATTTAATAGTTCAAGTTGAGATTTAATAATGGCAACAAGATCCACCGCATCCAATTCATAATCACTGGCGTGCAATTTATTGCGATGTTCTACATAAAAAAGCAGAGTTCCAATAATATCATTTAAACTTTTGATTTTTTTATAAACCACGCCCAATTCAACAAAATCTCTCTTTTGCAGCATAACCTCAAGTGCCGCCAAAGCATTAGAAACCGGCGTGCGCAGCTGATGAGAAATTACAGAAGTAAAGTGATACTGCTGTGCCAATTGTTTTTTTTGAGCTTTTTGTTCAATCAAAGCTCTTCTTTCTTTTTCCACTTCCTTGGCCGTCTCTAAAGCTTTAGCCAAATCATGATAATTAAGTTCGGTTTGAGACCAGCTTGCAAGTGCTTTAAGCAATTCCTGATCTTTCTTGTTAAAAACCCTTGGCTTACGATCTTTTATACAAAACGTACCCATTCTATGTCCATCGCTGCTAAATATAGGAACACCAGCGTAAAATTTAATAAATGGTGGACCAATTACCATTGGATTATCCGCAAAACGCGGATCTTTAGTTGCATCTGGAATAATAAAAATATCTTCGGCCAACATGGCATGACCGCAAAAAGAAATGGCCCTATCAGACTCTCTTTTATTTAAACCGCAAACCGACTTAAACCATTCACGATTACTATCTACCAAAGTCAA
Organism: uncultured Candidatus Peribacteria bacterium; assembly: GCA_964582265.1. Classification (GTDB taxonomy): domain Bacteria; phylum Patescibacteriota; class Gracilibacteria; order UBA1369; family UBA1369; genus JBAZYK01. Next base: position 14,261 of record CAZOQT010000014.1, on the reverse strand, counting down.
AGTTGCGATTGGTACATCAAAAAGCCTGGATGCCAAATTGGTAATTCTATCAAATCTATCTTCCGGAGCTGTATCAAGGATTTTTAATTTTTGTAATGACTTTAAACGAACTTTTTCATTTTTGGGAATAGGTGCTTTAAGCATCCAATTTGTTTTTAAATTTTTCAAACTACCAACAGACATATTAAAACAAAATGCAAAATAATAAAAGTCATCCTTTTATAAATAAGCCTTACAAGTTATAATTTCATACTATTATTTAATTTATTTTATTTATGAGCAGAGTAATTCATTTTGAAATTCAGGCAGATAACGTTGAAAGAGTCAAAAATTTTTATGAAAAGGCTTTAGGTTGGAAGATTGAAAAAATGATGAGTAAAGAACAGGGTGGCATGGACTATTGGGGCATTACTACAGGCAAAGAAGGCACCCCTGGCATTAACGGCGGACTTTATGATCGCGGAATTGCAGACGAAAAAATGCATACTTACGACTGCACAATTGAAGTTGAAGACATCGACAAAGCCATGGAGGCAATCAAAGCTAACGGTGGCAAAATCACGCGTGAAAAAGGAGAAATCCCAGGAATTGGCTGGTTTGCAGGCGCACTAGACACAGAAGGCAACCGCTTTGGGCTGATGCAGCCTACGGAGTGGAAGGCCAAGTAGGACCTGTTAAAAATCAAATGTGCTATAATCCAAGCGCAAAATTTGTACTTTTTAGTCCCTTGCGCTAACTTTGGCTAAATTAAGTTAATTATGGCAGACGTAAAAATCCATCCATCCTGGCACGCAATTTTGGAAGATGAATTCGAAAAACCGTACTTTCAAAAATTAACCGGATTCGTAAAAAAAGAGTACGCAGCTACGCAAATCTACCCCGAAGGTAAAAATATTTTTCGCGCCTTTGAACTTTGTCCGTTTGAAAACGTGGAAGTGGTGATTTTAGGGCAAGATCCGTATCACGGCCCCAGGCAGGCCAACGGACTTTGTTTTTCAGTTAATAATGATGTGCCTTTACCCCCATCGCTTCAAAATATTTATAAAGAAATCGCGAATGATCTTGGTGTAAAAATGCCATCGACCGGTAATTTGGATAACTGGGCCAGGCAGGGTGTTTTGCTTTTGAACGCAACTTTAACTGTTCGCGCAAATAAAGCCGGATCACACCAAAAACAAGGCTGGGAAGAGTTCACCGATGCTGTTATTAAAGCAGTTTCCGACCGCAAAGAACACGTGGTATTTTTATTATGGGGCAGATACGCCCAGGACAAAGGAGCCGTCATCGACCGAAGTAAACATTGTGTACTTTTAGCCCCACATCCATCCCCTTTTTCTGCTTATAGCGGCTTTTTTGGCTGCAAACACTTTAGCAAAACCAACGAATACCTAAAATCAGTCGGCAAAAAAACGATTGAGTGGGAGCGGTTGTAAAATTACATTTCGTTGCTTTTTAAACAAAAATTCTCCACAATAGCTTCGGCATAAATTGTTACATTTTGCGCTGCTTCGTGTAGTACAAAAAACAACGCCAGCCTCATCAATAAACTATTCTCACCATGTCCAAAACCAAATTCAGCCAACTTACACCAAACCTTAAAAAATTAATTGTAACTCAAGGCGGTGCCGGCACCAACACCGTAGAAGGCACACTTTCTCAATTTGTTAAAAAGAGCAAAACACCAGTTTCTGCTTTTGCCGAAAGAACTTTAAATCATTGTAATGGTGGAGCTACTTTGCAAGCTGCTTTATGGCTCAAAAATCATCTGGAAAAAGGTGGCAAACTGGTTGTAACAATTGCCGGAGCATTAAGTTCTTTTCAGGTTGGAGTAATGCTTTCAGAAATGATCCGCCAGGGCAAAGTTCACCTTATTTCTGCCACAGGAGCCAATCACGAAGAATCTTATTACAGATATGTCGCCCATTCACACTACGCTTACATCCCTCGCTATACCGAACTAACGCCTGAGCAAGAGGCCGAATTACGCGATGCTGGACTTCGCCGCATTACAGACACATTTTTGCCAGAAGATGAAAGCGTGCGCATTATGGAGCCACATTTGTTTAAGATGTGGAAAGATGCAGAAAAGAAAGGTGAAAGATATTTTCCACACGAATATTTCCGCAAACTTTTTGCAGAAGGACTAATTAAGCCAGACAAGCAAGCCAACCCAAACGACTGCTGGACTTATGCTGCATACAAAAAAAACATCCCAATCGTGATTCCAGGTTTTGAAGATTCCACCATGGGTAATATTTTTGCGAGCTACACTTACAGCGGCAAACATCGCAAAGATAAACAAAACGTCATCAACCCAAATGTAATGAAGAGCGGACTAGAATACTTCACATTCTTATACGATTGGTACATGGAAGAATCCAAAAATAGCCCTATAGCCTTCTTACAATTAGGCGGAGGAATCGCGGCGGACTTTCCAATTTGCGTTGTGCCATCAATCAAACACGATTTACAGTTGCATGGCAAAGTGCGCGACTGGGCAGGGTTCGTGGAAATCGGCTCATCACCAATGTCTTACGGATCTTATTCCGGCGCAGGTGGAAAAGAAAAAATCACCTGGGACAAACTTTCTACAAGCAGTTACTACCAAATCATCCAAAGTGACGTAACAGTTGCTTTCCCATGGATTGCAGCAATACTTTTGGGGTTGTAAAACAGCGTTATTCTAAGCCTCTTTTTGCAAAACATCTTCAGCCGCCTTTAGATGATTTAATAAAGTGTTTGGATGAGTAGCATTTAACACTACACAATTTTCAAATTTTTGCCTTTCCCAAAAAGAGTGATGTGTATTTAACCCTTTTGGAACAATCACGGGTGTTATAACATCAGTTGCTCGATTTAAATCTCTGTAAGTTACCATCTCAACCTTTCCATCAAACCCAAGCTCATTAAATAACTCATTCCACCCACCTTTATAATTTCTAATTCTATCTTTAGCGGATAAAATTCTGATTTTTAAATTTCTTTCTGTAGCAAAACAAATCAACTCGCGCAATCGTAAAATATCAAAATTGAATTCATTACTTTCCATTATCCTTTCATCACCTTGTTTCACAACATTAACTTCACTAATAGTTTGATCTTTTGGCCTTGAATCTCTTGGACTTGGAATAACAGAAACCTTTTCTTTTAATGAAGAAGGAATTTTTACTTCTGGCTTTAAAGTCTCTGGCAATGGATTAGCCGGCTTCAAGTCAGGAGCTTTGGGCACTTCTGATTCGGAAACAACATCTAATGCCCTCAGCCGATTTTGTGTACTTTCTAGTATGGATAAAGCCTTACTTCTGATTTCATACCTTTGCACAACCAAAGACAACTTTGCTTTAAAATCTTCGATTTTTGCCCTGATTTTATTTGCCCTTTCTAATTGAGAAGCACGTGGCGGTGCAGGCTTATCCGGATCCTCAGTAAATTCAAAAAACGCAATCAGTACACCATAGCTAAATCTTTTACCCACAAGCCTTTTACCAACACCTTGTCCTCTTTCAATATTCTTAGACATCGAACTTTCCAGATTAGCCAACTCTTCTTCCGCCTTAGCAATAAACCTTTTTAATTCAGCACCATTCTTTTCTATATCTTTAAAATCTGGATTATTTAATATTCGCTGCAATCTTTCAATTTGTTTTGTGAGTAACTCTTTTAAATTCACTTTTTGAGCTTCGGTCGCGCTTTGATAAGCTGCCTTAATTTGTAATATCTCTTCCGATTCAAAAGCAAATCTTGAATTATCTGCCAACATTTTCCCTACATTTGTAATTAATTCTAACTGATCAAAAACACCCAATTTTAAATCATTCAAATCCACATAACTTTCAAGCCAAGCGGCCAATACCGGCAATTTTCTTTGCTCGGCTGCTTTAGCCACAGACAGCAGTTCATCCTCAATTTTAAATGTTTTATCTTCGCTCATGCATAAAAATAAACTAGCAAAGAGTACTTTTTACATACTTGAAGTAATAATGTCAATCAGTGTCGACTTTAAGTTTTACAATTTACTTAATGGTGAGTATATACTCACCATATAATATTAGTGGATTTTGTCGTGGGAATTTTTGAAATTGATCTGGATTTTAAGGCTACAGAGGGCCAGAATTTTATGTACTTAGGAATTACCCATGCCAAACAAGAATCAACTTCTTTCCATTAGATCATTTCCAAGAGCAATTCTGCATCTTGATGGTGATGCATTTTTTGCCTCTGTTGAACAAGCCCTCAACCCCAAGCTAAAAGGCAAACCGGTAGTTACCGGAAAAGAGAGGGGCATCGTCACCGCCGCTAGTTATGAAGCAAAAGCACAAGGAATTAAACGCGGAGTTAAACTTTGGGATGTAAAAAAAATCTGTCCGGAGGCTATTATCATTTCTTCCAATTATGAAAATTACGACCTTTTTTCCAGAAAAATGTTTGAAATCATCAGGCAATTTACACCTACGGTAGAAGAATATTCTATCGATGAAGCCTTTGCCGAAATTACTGGATTCCAAAGACCTTACCACGCTTCATATAAACAAATCGCAGAGCGCATCAAAACCGAAGTAGAAAAATCGCTGAATATAACCGTTTCTGTGGGCTTAAGTATTTCCAAAGTTTTGGCAAAGGTAGGATCAAAATGGAATAAGCCTTCAGGATTAACTACAATTCCTGGTTACAAAATTCAAGAATTTCTTAAAGATTTACCCGTTGGCAAAATCTGGGGAATCGGCAATGCCACAGCTGCTTTTTGTAATGCACTAGGTATAAAAACCGCACTACAGTACGCACAAAAATCAGAAGAGTTTATAAAGAAAAATTTCACCAAACCTCACCAAGAAATCTGGATGGAACTGAACGGACATTCAGTTTTCCCCCTCAACACCGCTCCACATACGACTTTTGCTTCAATCAGCAAATTCAGAACCTTTACACCACCTTCCAAAGACAAGTTTTTCATTTACGCTCAACTTCAAAAAAACCTGGAAAATGCCTGCATAAAAGCGCGGCGCTACAATTTGGTTGCGCAAGAATTAATAATTGCGCTTAAGAGTCAGGATTTTAGGGTGCATGGGTTAAAAGCCAAATTAAGCCGCGCGTCTGCTTTTCCAAATGACATGTTTACAATCGCCAAAGACCTTTTTCAAAAAATCTACAATCCAGAAAAAGAATATCGAGCCACTGGGGTAGTATTAAATAATTTAAGGCAAGAACAAGGCATACAGATGAACCTTTTTGAGCCATCAATCAAAATTGAAAAACTTAAAAAGATCTACGACGCAGTAGATTCTTTGGCCGCAAAATATGGTAAACACACCATCCATACCGGCGCCAGCACGCTTGCGCATAACAAAAAACAACATTTGCAGGATCAAGGGTACCCTATTATGTAAAAAGCTCTCCCTTAAAACCTGCACTCCTAAAAATTTCTCCACTTGGAGAAATCAACATTGCTTCAATTGGCATACTTGCTTTATCAAACCCGTCACTCACCCCATTTAAAAAGAGCCCTTTGGCCTGATTAAATCCCATTGCAAAAAGCGCAGTAGAATAAGCATCCGCAAGTAACCCGGATTTAGCCTGAGTGTAAACCGCCATCATATTATTTGCCGGATGACCTGTCTGCGGATCAACCAAATGATGAAACTCCAAATTTTGCGCATCATTGCCAGAATTTCCCCCCACACCATTTTGCGCTACCCACCGTCTTTTAAGTGGATTAGATGACGCCACAAAAAAATCATCAACTTTAACGCGACCAATTACCTGGCTCAAATCTTTTGGATCTTCAAAAAAAATTTCCCACCCATCAAAAGCGCCACGCGCGTAAATATCTCCACCGGCGTCCACACAAAAATTTGGAAACTCTTTTAAAATTTCCACCATTCGATCCAACGCATAACCTTTGCCAAGCCCACCAAGTTCCAAGGATTGAAAAATTTTTACTTTATTAAAATCTGCAAGTTCAAAAGAAAATTTTTGCTGATTATTTTTAGCCTGATTCGCATTAAAACTGGCTGTAACGTCATCACCACCACCTTTAAACTTAAAACTGTAATCCTCATCATATCCCCATTTTTCCAATATTGACTTAACTCCCAAATCAAAAGCCCCCTCCGTCAATTTAGAAACTTTAAGCCCCTGCTCAAGCAAGTAATAAAGCTCCGCACTTACCTTCTGCCACTCATTAACGCTAGCATTCATGCGGATCAATTGATTGTCCTTTTTAAATCGCGAAAACTCTTGATCAATCCTTTCACATTCAATAAAAGCCCGCTGCATAGCTTCACGGGCTTTTACTTCATCGTTCAACGAACCATCATCCACCACAACAGTAATTCTTATCAATGAACCAAGAACTTCACGTTTTTCATCCAGAATTAATTGTTGGGTTTGCCCCATAAAAACCGGATTAAACTTTAGCCTCAGCCTTCAATGTCTTAACAGCTTCATTAAAAGCAGCCGTAGTCAAAGAAGCGCCACTAATGCGTGAAAATGTACCCAAACTTTCCAGTTTTTTACCAATAACCTTAGACTTCACTCCATTCATAAAGCGCGTAATATAATTACCACTTTCTGGATTAGAAGAACTATCCAGCAACCCCAAATCTGTTACAACACCGTCATTTAACACAAATTGGAAAGTAACTTCATCCGTACCACCTGGAGAATCATAGGAAACTGTCTCACGATAAGTTGCAGTTTTATTTTGAGTTGTAGGCGCTTGCGTATCAACCGTGCTTTGTGACTGAACTGAAGGTTGAGTCTGAGTTTGCGTATCAACCGTACTCTGACTAACAGTGGAATTTTGCGATACAGGAGTAGTATTAGAAACCATATCAGAAGTATCCGCACAGCCGCTTAGCAAACTGCCTGTCATTAATGTAATAGCCATTAATACATACAAAGTTTTTGTATTTTTGTTCATAAATAAATTATTATTAGAAAATCTTCACGATCATAAACTAATACTCCACCATAACAAAAATAATTTCACTTGCCATATTTTTGAGCAGTCGTTTTATTATTTTAAAAATTACAATATTTGATTTATAATTTTTAATGTTTATTTCATTTCTTATAAATTTATGGGTAAAGGAGATAACAGACAAAAGAAAGAAAAAAAGAAACCAAAACAAAATAAAGATAAGAAAAAATAGTTTTATTTTGAGTTTCTAATAAAAACAGCTCGCCTTTTTAAGACGGGCTGTTTTTTAAATTTCAACTTAAAACATCAAGACTCAAGCATCCACAAAAGTCAGCGCCACACCTTTTTGTTCGGCACGACCGGTACGACCAATGCGATGAACATAGTCATCATAATTCGCCGGAATATCAAAGTTAATCACATGACTAACATTTGGAATATCAAGTCCGCGAGCCATTACATCTGTCGCTACCAAAATGCGCACTTTATTATTCTTAAACAAATTCAATGCCATCATGCGTCTAGATTGCGTTTTATCTCCATGAATAGAAGCGACCGGAAAATTATGCTTTTCAAGAGCGATAGTAAGACGCTCAACTCCCCTTTTGGTACGACCAAAAATCAAAACTTTCTCGAAATGTTTTTGATGCAAAAGTTCCATCAATACATCCAATTTATTCTTACCGCGAGGAACTTTAACCACGTCCTGCTCCACATTTGCAGAAGTTTCCTGCCTTTTAACAGAAACAGAAACCGGATCACGTAAAAAATTATGAATAAGTTTTGTAATTTGTGGAGAAATGGTCGCGGAAAAGAAAAGCGTAAGGCGCTCTTTTGGGAGCAATTGCATAATAAAGTTCATATCCGGCAAAAATCCCATGTCCAGCATTCTATCAGCTTCATCAATTACAACATTATGGAATTGCTCTAACCTAAGAACTTTTCTGGTAATAAGATCTTTAATACGACCTGGAGTACCAATTACAAAATTAGTTGGTTTTCTAAGGGCAGAAATTTGCATGCCGATGCTTGAACCACCAATACAAGCTACAGAATAAAGGCCAGTACCAATCGCAAAACTTACGAATTCCGCATTTATTTGAAGAGCAAGTTCACGGGTTGGCGCAATAATCAACACCTTTTGCGTACGATCGTGCATAACCTTATTAAGTAGCGGCAACAAAAACGCAGCTGTCTTACCCGTTCCAGTATTAGCAATGCCCACCAAATCTTTATTTTGTAAGATGTGAGGGATGGATTGATCCTGAATTGGAGTTGGCTGAATATAGCCCTTTTTCTGGATATTAACTTTGAGTTTCTGATCAAAAGGAAAATCCTGAAAATTATGTTTTGGAACGTATTCCTGAACTTTTTCTTGAGGTGCTGCCTTTTGCACGAACCTGGAAGATTCAATGTGTTCAAAAGCACGACCTAAAACTTTCTTCGCCTTAGAACGTTTGCCAAAAGCTGGACGATAAGCACCATCAGATCCCGCAAAAGAGCGAGCTCTACCATAGGCAGGACGCGAAGGACGAGGCGAATGTGCTCTATAAGCACCATGCGCAGTCTCTTTTTGCCCAGCATCACTTACTGCAGTCTGTTGACCTAGATTCTCCCTAAATGGCTTTTTTTTTGAAACCTGATACGGCTTAGATATAGATTGAAACCTCGAAAATTTCTTTGAAAACTTCGATGATCCTCCTCTACTAAATGATTTCTTAAACATAGTTTTATTTAAAGTTTGCTCAAGAGAGCGAAATTAAAGATATAATAAAAAATAAGTATTGTCAAGGAATTATTTTTAATTGAAAGCAAGCGCAAAGTTCACCAAATTAAACATCATACGTAGGAACTTGACTAAATTTACAAAAAAGGTAAAAATATAAAACCTTGTTTTAAAAACCATGTATACACCAAATGAATTAGAACAAATTCAAAACGCGATAGATGAAATGATTCCGCAACATGGCAGGTCGCTCGCGCATTACATTTCACCTGAGCATAAAGAATCACCCCAACGCCGCATAGCATTAATAGAGGCCATAAAAAGAGAGCCAGGGAGTGGAGCCTTTTTGCCATTAGCTGTAGATAATCCGGATCTGCTAGACAGAATAAAAGTAGATCCACAAGTCAGGAAATATTATATCTACGGCTTTCTACCAGCAACGGCTCCCCTGGTTTATGATAATCCACACGAACCAGAAACACAGGTTATTGATGAAGGTAGACGCGGTAACATTATTCATTTTAAGCATCCAGAAGGAGAGTTCATTATTAAACCTTATCAAAGTGATGATGAAAGAATAATTGCGCCAAAGGCAGCAGCGATTGGTGTTGGCCCAAAACAATTCGACAGCATAAAAAATTTAATCACCGAAGAATATGTTCATGGGACCATGCCCACCAGGCTAAAAGCACCAGAACTTACAATCGATAAATGTTATCAAACAGGTTACAAAATTGGTGTAATCTTCAAAAAACTTTATCACAATAATATTTATTATAACGATACTATTAGTGATCAAACAGGTAATTCACATGTAATCTGCACCAAAGATGATAGAGTTAAATTGTTGGACTTTGGCGTGTCACTAGACATTAGCAATCCCAAAAATTTTTCAGATGAACAAATTTGGCAAATTCTTTCCTCTGAAGAAGGCATAACAGACTTTGTTTTTAATGGAAAAAAAACGCCACTCGAATTACAGACAAAAGCCCAACATGCAGTAGATTGCTATAGAGACAAAATAAAAGCTCTAACATCGCCAGAATTTGTAAGTAAACAACTTCTATTAATTGAACAATCATTTACAACCCTGGATAGATTTATAGGTAAAAAATTCGCTGACATAATGCGAAAAGGATTTACAGAAGGTTTTAAGTCAAACATAAGCGAGGCCCCTTACGACTAGGACCCCGCCTATGCTTAAAAAAAAGCTTATTTATAACTCATACTAAAACTCACTCCAAATCAACTGATTGCTTACTTCGTGATGATACAAAACTTCACCGCTTTTTACACGTGTTCCAAGGGCCCTAGGACTCCTATCTGCAGCCACTTGCTTTAAAGTCAAAAACTTTTCATGATTTTCTTTGCCAAGCATATCCATCATGAATTTACTTGCGGCAAAATGTTCGATTGCACTGTAGATATCGCCAGGTAGTTTTTCGGCAGCTTTAGAAGCCCCGGAAGTTGCGTAACTACCACCAAAGACCTTCTCTTCCATTGTCTTCAACTCCGTTGCTGAGGCTTCCATGCCAGCCATTCCCGCGCGCACCAAAACATAAAGCCACAAATACGGGTTAGAATCCGGAGCAACCGTCCTTACTTCCAAGCGCGCGCTCTTTTCATTACCAATCGGAATTCTAACCATCGATCCGCGATCAGTAGAAGACATTTTAATTTCATTTGGCGCTTCATAATGAGGATCCAACCGTCTGTAAGCATTCACGCTGGAGTTCATGGTCAAACAAATTTCATTTGCATGAAACAAAACACCAGTCGCAAACTTGTAGGCAGTTTCAGACAAACTGTGTTTGCCCGCTGCATCATAAAAAATATTCGTACCGCCCTTGGAAAGGGAAATATTTGTATGCATACCGCTGCCGTTAATCCCCTGCACTGGCTTTGGTAAAAAACAAGCCGTTAAACCCATTGTGCTTGCCACCTGACGCGCCAACAATTTATAAAGCTGAATTTGATCGGCACTATCTAAAGCGTTGCAATAACGGAAATTCAATTCAAATTGTGCAGGAGCAACTTCCGGATGATCTTTTTCATTTTCAAAACCCAGCGCACGTTGAACTTCTGCAAATTTATCTATAAATTTTCTTAAAACATCCTGAGGAAGAGAACTAAAATAACCGCTCGACGTCACCAACTCAAATCCCACTTTTTCATCGTAAGTTTGTTCTGCCTTAAAACCCTTAAACAAAAACCCTTCAATTTCCGGAGCGACGTTAATTGTAATCCCCTTTTTTGTGAGCTGGTCAGAAAGATCAGCGAGCCGCGCTCTAAAATCCGAATTATAAAGTGATCCGTCTTTATCGCACACATTCCCAAACAGCAAAACCTTGCCAAGTCCAAACAAATCCGCAGGCGCAAATCTAAAGCTGGTCCAATCAATTTTAAGTCTAAGATCAGATTCTTTTTGAGCTGTAAAGCCGCGGATAGAAGATCCATCAAAAGTTAAATTATCCTCGCTGTCTAATAAAAATTTTTTGTCATAATCCAGCGCGTGCAGCCGGCCTTCCATGTCAGAAAAGAAAACCGTAACCGCCTTAATACCACGCTCCGACTTTAACAAATCTACAAAAAAACCTCGCAATTCATCACTGGTTTTGCCCTCTTTTCGCCATTTTTTAATTTCCAAATTTTTATCCTCCAATTCCAAATAAGACAAATCCAGCAGATGATCCGGTCGCACAAAATCAAAATCATAATCCCGAGTACGAGAAGGAAGATTAAAACCATCTAAATTGGCGCCAATTTCATGTTGATTTGACGATGTAACAATTCCAGATGTCCCCCTTGTTTTTAAACTGGATTCGACCATAGTAAAATAATTAAAAATTAAGAATTAGTAATTAAGAATTTTTTTCTTAACATCCCCAAAATACTTAGCAAAAAACATAATGCAAATAAAAAGATAAGGCATAAAATGGCTTGTCTAAAAGGATAACAGAGATGATAACCTCACGAATTACAAATAATTTTAAACTAAACACCGCCGCATGTCGGAAATACCTACAACATTAAAACCAGGGACAACTAGAACGAATATTGTAAAATAATCTCAGTAGATGATTTTTAAAAATTTTTCAAAAGGAAAAACCAGCCTCTTATAGTTTGAGTTGAAATAACAGAAACACGAGACCAAAGATCAAATAAATTTAATCGCAGAAAGAGACTCAAGACCACATGGTCGAATCTTCGATTTCCGCCACACGTGCAAAAAAGTTTAAGCTAAGAGCCAGAATCCGGAGGGAGGGGTCACGGATCCAGGACCTGCGCTTGCGGTTTCAAGACCTGCACTCAGACATTCTCGCTCAAGCAATTCCATTAACCGAAGCCGCCTGGCCTAATGCGAAGAGTCCTGACAGACTCCATCGCGACAAGCCAGGAAGTCGGGGCAGACATTGCCCCACTTGCCGCAGTTGCTGGAATCGCTGGAAGCGTTGAAGCAAAGGGTATCCCAGCAGTTAGGCTTGGTCTGCGGGCACACCACGTTCAGGCAGTTGCCAGTGCTGCAGCGACCAGAGAGACAGACCTTGCTCTCGCAGTCATCGTTGCTGCCGCACTTGAGCGAGGCAATATCCAGCATGAAGCAGATCGGGATGCCCTTGGAGATGGCGCAGTTGGGACTCTCGGGAGGACACTGCTTGTCTCTGCAGCTCAGGCCTCCATCGGCGGCGGCACCTCCATCGTCACCACCGTCCACATGGGACCCATTGCCTCCATCTTTTCCAGAAGGCCCAGCGTCGGCATGAATGCCGCCGCCTTGTCCACTCGCCCCACCGGCGTTGTTGCCACCGGCGTTGTT
>CAZOQT010000014.1:0-1699 GCA_964582265.1 uncultured Candidatus Peribacteria bacterium | reverse complement strand
CCGGCACCACCGGCTCCACCAGCGCCGCCGGACGAGCCACCATCCCTGATTTGATGAGCCCCACCACGTCCCACCACGCTCCCTCCACCAGTGCCCAACACATGACCATTGGAACTGGTAGAAGCAGTATGGGACGTAGTCCAGGAAGTTCTGCTACTGGTGATGGTTTGCCGACTGGTCGTTTCACCGCCAGTATCGCCACCCTCCGTGACTGTATCGCCGCCACCCTGGGTCCTTTCCCCCGGAGTAGCACCACCGGCTCCCCCATCCACACGATTGGGAAGCTCGAACTTGCCTTCGCTGCCTCCGCAGCTCAGGAGTAGTAGCACCAAACCGATTGCAACTTTGTGCTGTTTCATCACGAGGCCTCCGTATCATTCCGGAACTTAGATCTGACACTTTTTTCACACGCGCGTGTTCGTACTAAAGTTATTTCACTCTACCTAAAGCTCGCAATTACTTTTAATCATTCACCACAAACAAAAAATAACGTCAAATGCTTAAATTAAAAGCAACTGCGAACCTTAGGACCATAAGAGCTGGTTTTCAAAAGCTTAATCCACCACTCAAGGAAAATCTTGAAAATTTTATGAAAACAACAAAATTGCTGTGTTTCTATAAAACAACATACACAGATTTCCCCCTATTGAGAGTAGATCAATGCACTAATTATAATCCGCCATTAAGCCGAACATTTCACATTTCAGGTTGCCAAAATTGACAATAATTTATTTACAGCCAAGCTCAACTCAAAGTTGTCCTTTAAAAAAGTTTGAACTATACTAAAAACCAATCAAATCTTATAAATTATTTTTACGCATATGCAGTTTTTTTTAGATACAGCCAACCTTGAATCCATTAAAAAATATGCAGCCTGGGGAGTTGTTGACGGCGTCACAACCAATCCTTCACTTGTAGCTAAAGAAGGGGTCTCGCTTGAATCACGCATTAAAGAAATCAGCAAAGTTATTAGCGGATCAATCAGCAGCGAAGTAATTGCAACAGATGCAGAGTCAATGATTGAAGAAGGCCGTAAATACGCAAAATGGGGCAAAAATATCTATGTAAAAGTTCCATGTACTCCGGACGGGATTAAAGCTTGCAAAACGCTAAGCAGTGAAGGCATTCCGGTAAACGTCACTCTGATTTTTTCTGCAGGACAAGCCATGCTTGCCGCTAAAGCCGGCGCAACTTTTGTGAGCCCATTTATTGGCAGACTAGATGATATTAGTGAAGACGGTATGGCATTAATAGAAGAAATTGTCAGTATTTTTAGCAATTATAATTTTAAAACAAAAGTTTTGGTGGCTAGCGTAAGGCATCCAAGACATGTACTAGAAGCCGCAAGAATTGGTGCAGACATTTGCACTATGCCAGCGGAAATTATGGATAAACTTATTTCTCATCCACTTACAGATAAAGGCATTAAAGGCTTTTTAGCTGACTGGGAAAAGGTAAAAGATTTGCAAAAATAACCAAATTTCTTATGCAAAAAGCCAAAGCAGGACTTATAGGTTTAGCGGTAATGGGCGCTAACCTTGCGCGCAACATGGCAAACAAAAAATTATCGACTGTTGTATTTAATCGTACCAGTGAAAAAACTCTGGAATTTATAGATACCCACGGTAACGAATATCTAAGCGGAGAAACAACTCTGGAAAAATTTGTACAAAGCCTGGAAAAACCACGAAAAATTTTT